>NZ_JAHBDG010000046.1:0-35142 GCF_019956305.1 Pseudomonas sp. BF-B-30
GACGCAGTCGAACACATCGCATGTAGGTGCCAGCGAAGCCAACCGGAGGGCGATGCCCCCGGATGAATGCCGGAGCGAAGGAACCCCGAGCCTTGGCGAGGGGCCGTACGTAAGGGGCGAGACCTTTGGTTCCTTTGGGCTGGGCCGGCACTCCGGCGTTTGCCAAAGGGACTCGCCGTAAGGGCGAAACCATAAGCAGCCGTTACCGCAGCAACGGATATGTACTCAGACCCCCAACCTGATCGACAGCCGCTCGGCCAACGCCTTGGCCTGGCTCGCCACATCGGTGACGGCGGTACTTTCCCACCACATGCCACGCAACGGCGGGCCCATGGCAAACAAACGGCGGGCAGGCTGCCCCTCGGCGTTCAGAACCGCACCATCGACCTCTGCCGCGATGCCCAAGGCCAGCGGCCCGGGCCGGACCAGGCCTCGGGCGAGCAGTTGCCGGGGCAGCGGTCGCGCGACCCGGCGCCAGTCGTATTCGATACCGCTGGAGTTGATCAGGGCGACACCGCTGACCACACAGGTCTGCGCCTCGCCCCGCCGTCGAAGGCGAATACTCACCTCGCCATTCAGCGACGGCTCGAGGCCCTGGTAAGAGGCTGCGTGAATACGTAACCGCCCTTCTTTATACAAGCGCTCAACCAGATCGGCACTCAAGGGTGGCGAGCGATGATGATGGCTTTCCCACCACGGCCGCACATGCCGCACGAACTGCCGACGCTGCACGTCGGTCGCCTGATGCCACAAGCGGCCGATGTGTGCCCGCACCGTGTCCAGCGGCGCCTGCCAGTCGATGCCTTGGGCGATGGCGTCCCGGCAGTGCCGACGCAGTTCGCGCATCAACTGGCGAGGTGTGCGGATGCTCTGATCCTGCGCGAGAAAATCCACCCAGGCCGGTGGCTGGCGACGCACATGGGGCAGCAGCCCATGGCGGGAAAACACTTCGATCGGCCCACGATGCCCGGCCTGTTCCAGCGACACCACCGCATCGACCATGGTCAGGCCCGAGCCGATGATCATGACCGTCGCTTGCGGATCGAGTTGCCGCATGGCCGCCACATCCCACGGATCGAGGGCTGCTGCGTTCAAGCCGCTGGACCGGGTTTGCGGGGTGCGCGCGGCGGGAAACATCCCGGTGGCCAGCACCGCAAAAGCGCCCTGCAAGCATCGGCCGTCGCTCAGGGTCAACCGCACGGCGTCTGCATCGGCTTGCAAATCGACCACCTCGTCTTGCACATGCTCGACCGTCGAACCGACCAAGGCGCCCACCGCCTGCGCTTCTGCCAGGCGCTGCCGGGCGTACAGGCCGAAAACGCCCCGAGGCGGAAACAACTCGCTGATCGGCACATGCTGCTGGTCCGATTCCGGCCAGCCGCCCGCCTCGATGTACTCGGTCAGCCATTGGGTCAGGTCGTCGGCGTTGTCCGGGTCAACACTCATACGCGCCGCATTGCCGTTGAGCGTATGACCCAGTTCCACCGCGCTGTAGGCTTCACCCCGCCCCAACCCGGCCCGGGGCTCGATCACCAGCACCCGGCGCCGGCCCGGCAAACGCATCAACTGCGCCGCCAACATTGCGCCACTGAGGCCGCCACCGACAATCAGGATGTCGGCGTCATTGTTCAAGGTCTGGCCCATCCATGCACTCCCTGTTCAGATCACCACATTACGCACAAACTTCGCCGCCACCACCCCGTCGTTGCGATAACAGTGTGGCTGGTTGCTGGCGAACATAAAGAATTCACCCGCCGCGATATGCTGTGGCTGGTCGCCGAGCATAACGGTCAGGCACCCTTCGAAGACATAAATCTGCTCGCTCCAGCCATCGGCGTCCGGCTCCGACGGATACACCTCGCCCGGTTGCAGGCACCATTCCCACTGCTCGACTTCACGACTGGCCTGGGCCTTGGAAAGCAACACCGCCCTGCTGCCAGGGATCGTGCCGGTCCAGGCCAGCTCATTGATACGACTGGGATCGCGGGCGTCGGGGGCCTGGATCAAATCACTGAAGGCAACGTCCAGGGCTTCGGCCACCCGGTCGAGGGTGGTCAGGCTGACGTTCTTTTCCCCTGCCTCGATCGCCACCAGCATTCGACGGCTGACACCGGACTTTTCGGCCAGCGCGGTCTGGCTCAGGTCGGCGGCATGACGTAAACGACGGACGTTTTGACTGACGTGCTGGAGGACCGAAGCCCGCTGGGTAGAATCTTTGTGCACTATATTGCTCACTGAGTGGGGTTGGGCAGTATACTGCGCAACATTCGACGCATTGTGCGTCCCCCTCCAGTAGCGTGCAAGGTCATGACGTCGGTGAATTCCCCAAAGGCTTCCTCCCGTTTTACAAGGTTCAGCAAGGCCGAATGCGTGCTGGTACTGATCACGATGGTCTGGGGCGGTACCTTCCTGCTGGTACAGCATGCGATGACCGTCAGCGGCCCGATGTTTTTCGTCGGCCTGCGCTTTGCCGCCGCCGCGAGCATCGTCGCCCTGTTTTCCTGGCGTCACCTGCGCGACCTGACCCTGTTCGAACTCAAGGCCGGGTCGTTTATCGGCGTGGCGATCATGCTCGGCTACGGCTTGCAGACGGTCGGGTTGCAGAGCATTCCCAGCAGCCAATCGGCATTCATTACCGCGCTGTACGTCCCGTTTGTGCCGTTGCTGCAATGGCTGGTGCTGGGGCGGCGCCCGGGGTTGATGCCGAGCATCGGCATCATGCTGGCCTTTACCGGGTTGATGTTGTTGTCCGGGCCGTCAGGTGCGTCGTTCAATTTCAGCCCCGGTGAAATCGCCACCTTGATCAGCGCCGTGGCCATTGCGGCCGAGATCATCCTGATCAGCACCTATGCCGGCCAGGTCGATGTGCGCCGGGTGACGGTGGTGCAACTGGCGGTCACTTCGGTGCTGTCGTTCCTGATGGTGGTGCCGACCAACGAAGCGATTCCGGACTTCTCCTGGTTGCTGTTGTGCAGCGCGCTGGGGCTCGGGGCGGCGAGCGCGGCGATTCAGGTGGCGATGAACTGGGCACAGAAAAGCGTGTCACCGACCCGCGCCACCCTGATCTATGCCGGTGAGCCGGTATGGGCCGGGATAGTCGGGCGCATTGCCGGGGAGCGCTTGCCGGCGATTGCCCTGGTCGGGGCCGGATTGATTGTGGCGGCGGTGATTGTCAGCGAATTGAAGACCAAGGGTAAGGCTGCGGCGCCTGAGGAAGAGCTGGAAGAGGAAACTCAGCGATAAACCGCCGGTTCCGCATCGCCAGATCAATCGCCTTCGCGAGCAAGCCCGCTCCCACAGGGGATTTGTGTCGTTCACAAATCCCCTGTGGGAGCGGGCTTGCTCGCGAAGGGGCCGGAACGGGCTCCCCGACCTCTCTCTGAAACAATGTGAATCAGGGCGTTTCCGTCTACCGTGTAGGATTCTGCGACAGCTTGGCGTTTGGTGATCCGGGAGCTGGCACGTATGATGCTTCACAAACTTCCGCAGATTAGAAGCCTATGTCCCTGATAGTTCTACTGCTTCTGCCTTTCATAGGCAGCTGTTTGGCGGCCGTGTTGCCGCACAATGCCCGTAACGCCGAATCCCTGCTGGCTGGCCTGATCGCCCTGATCGGCACCGTTCAGGTCGCCTTCCTGTACCCGCAGATCGCCGATGGCGGCGTCATTCGCGAAGAGTTTTCCTGGCTGCCCAGCCTGGGCCTGAACTTCGTCCTGCGCATGGACGGTTTCGCCTGGCTGTTCTCCATGCTGGTGCTGGGCATCGGCACCCTGGTTTCGCTGTACGCGCGCTACTACATGTCGCCGAACGATCCGGTGCCGCGATTCTTCGCGTTTTTCCTGGCCTTCATGGGCGCCATGCTCGGGCTGGTGATCTCCGGCAACCTGATCCAGATCGTGTTTTTCTGGGAGCTGACCAGCCTCTTCTCGTTCCTGTTGATTGGCTACTGGCACCATCGCGCCGATGCCCGGCGCGGCGCCTACATGGCGCTGATGGTGACCGGTGCGGGCGGTTTGTGCCTGCTGGCGGGGGTCATGCTGCTCGGCCATGTGGTCGGCAGCTATGACCTGGACAAGGTCCTGGCCGCCGGCGACCTGATTCGCGCCCATGCCCTCTACCCGATTCTATTACCCCTGATCCTGATCGGCGCCTTGAGCAAAAGCGCACAGTTCCCCTTCCATTTCTGGCTGCCCCACGCCATGGCCGCGCCGACGCCCGTGTCGGCGTACCTGCACTCGGCGACCATGGTCAAGGCCGGGGTGTTTCTGCTTGCGCGACTATGGCCTTCGCTTTCGGGCAGTGAAGAATGGTTCTACATCGTCAGCGGCGCCGGCGCCTGCACCCTGTTGCTCGGGGCGTATTGCGCGATGTTCCAGAACGACCTCAAGGGATTGCTGGCCTACTCGACCATCAGCCACCTGGGCCTGATCACCCTGCTGCTTGGCTTGAACAGCCCGCTGGCCGCCGTCGCCGCGGTGTTCCACATCCTCAACCATGCGACGTTCAAGGCCTCGCTGTTCATGGCCGCCGGGATCATCGACCACGAAAGTGGCACCCGCGATATCCGCAAACTCAGCGGCCTGTACAAGCTGATGCCGTTTACCGCCACCCTGGCCATGGTCGCCAGCGCCTCGATGGCCGGCGTGCCGTTGCTCAATGGCTTCCTGTCCAAGGAAATGTTCTTCGCCGAAACCGTCTTCATCAATGCCACGCGCTGGATCGAACTGAGCTTGCCGATCGTGGCAACCATTGCCGGTACCTTCAGCGTGGCTTACTCCCTGCGCTTCACCGTGGATGTGTTTTTCGGCCCGCCCGCGACCGACCTGCCACACACACCCCACGAGCCTCCACGCTGGATGCGCGCGCCGGTCGAGTTGCTGGTGTTCGCCTGCCTGCTGGTGGGAATTTTCCCGGCCCAGATAGTCGGCCCGCTGCTCGCGGCGGCGGCGCAACCGGTCGTCGGCGGCACGCTGCCCGAGTACAGCCTGGCCATCTGGCACGGCCTGAACGCACCGATGATCATGAGCCTGATCGCATTGTCCTGCGGCACCCTGCTCTATCTGCTGCTGCGCAATCAATTCAAGCGCGGACGTTTCGATCGTCCGCCCGTCATCGGTCGCCTGGACGGCAAGCACCTGTTCGAATACACGCTGGTCGCCATCATGCGCCTGGCCCGTCGCCTGGAGCCCCGGATTGGCACCAGGCGCCTGCAAATGCAGTTGTTCCTGGTGGTGCTCGCCGCCGTACTGGCCGGGTTGATTCCCATGCTCCACAGCAGCCTTCACTGGGGTGACCGGCCGAAAATCCCGGGGTCGATCGTCTTCGTCACCTTGTGGTTGCTGGCCATCGCCTGCGCCCTTGGCGCGGCCTATCAGGCCAAGTACCACCGTCTCGCGGCCCTGACCATGGTCAGCGTCTGCGGCCTGATGACCTGCGTCACCTTCGTCTGGTTTTCCGCGCCGGACCTGGCCCTGACCCAACTGGCGGTCGAAGTGGTGACCACGGTGCTGATCCTGCTGGGCCTGCGCTGGCTGCCACGACGGATCGAGGAGGTCTCGCCGTTGCCGGGCAGCCTGCGCCGGGCGCGAGTGCGGCGTATCCGCGACTTGCTGCTGTCGACCGCGGTCGGTGTCGGCATGGCGTTGCTGGCCTACGCCATGCTGACGCGCCAGACCCCCAACGATATTTCCTCGTTCTATCTCAGTCGCGCCTTGCCTGAAGGCGGCGGCAGCAACGTGGTCAACGTGATGCTGGTGGACTTCCGTGGTTTCGACACCCTCGGTGAAATCACCGTGCTGGTGGCCGTGGCCCTGACCGTGTTCGCCCTGCTGCGCCGCTTCCGCCCGCCCAAAGAAAGCCTGCAACTGCCGGCCCAGCAACGCTTGCTCGCGCCGGATGTGGTGACCGACCTGGTCAACCCGCGTCACGCCAGCGACACCGCGCTCGGTTTCATGATGGTGCCGGCGGTGCTGGTGCGCCTGCTGTTGCCGGTGGCGCTGGTGGTCTCGTTCTACCTGTTCATGCGTGGGCACAATCAACCGGGCGGCGGTTTTGTCGCCGGGCTGGTGATGTCGGTGGCGTTCATCCTGCAATACATGGTCGCCGGCACGCAGTGGGTCGAGGCACAAATGAGCCTGCGGCCACTGCGCTGGATGGGCACGGGACTGATGATTGCCACGGCCACGGGCCTGGGCGCGATGGTCGTCGGCTATCCGTTCCTGACCACCCACACCTGGCATTTCTCGTTGCCGCTGCTGGGTGACATTCACCTGGCCAGCGCGCTGT
This sequence comes from Pseudomonas sp. BF-B-30, assembly GCF_019956305.1. Classification (NCBI taxonomy): domain Bacteria; kingdom Pseudomonadati; phylum Pseudomonadota; class Gammaproteobacteria; order Pseudomonadales; family Pseudomonadaceae; genus Pseudomonas; species Pseudomonas sp. BF-B-30. Next base: position 6,286 of record NZ_JAHBDG010000046.1, read on the forward strand.
TCTTCGACATCGGTGTGTACGGCGTGGTGGTCGGCTCGACACTGTTGATCCTCACCGCCCTCGCCCACCAATCGGTGCGCGGCCACAAAACCGCCGCCCAGCCCAGATCCGTTGCCGCCAAAGGAGCCGTCTGATGGAAGAAGTCATCGCAATCGCCATCGGCGTACTGGCCGCGTCCGGCGTCTGGCTGATCCTGCGCCCACGGACGTTCCAGGTGGTCATGGGCCTGTGCCTGCTGTCCTACGGGGTCAATCTGTTCATCTTCAGCATGGGCAGCCTGTTCATCGGCAAGGAACCGATCATCAAGGACGGCGTGCCGCAGGACCTGTTGCACTACACCGACCCGCTGCCGCAGGCACTGGTGTTGACGGCGATCGTCATCAGCTTTGCCATGACCGCGCTGTTCCTGGTGGTGCTGCTGGCTTCCCGGGGCCTGACCGGCACCGACCATGTGGATGGCCGGGAGCCCAAAGAATGATGGCGATGACTCACCTGATCGTCGCGCCCATTCTGCTGCCGCTGCTGACCGCCGCGATCATGCTGATGCTTGGCGAGAAGCACCGGCCGCTCAAGGCCAGGATCAATCTGTTCTCCAGCCTGCTCGGGCTGGGCATTGCCGTGGCGTTGTTGCAATGGACACAGACCACCGGCGTGCCCGGCTCCATCGGTGTGTACCTGCCGAGCAACTGGCAAGTGCCGTTCGGCCTGGTGCTGGTGGTCGATCGCCTGTCGGCGCTGATGCTGGTGCTGACCGGCATCATCGGCGTCAGTGCCCTGCTGTTTGCCATGGCCCGCTGGGACAGCGCCGGTTCGAGTTTTCATGCGCTGTTCCAGATCCAGTTGATGGGCCTTTACGGCGCGTTCCTCACCGCGGACCTGTTCAACTTGTTCGTGTTCTTCGAGGTGCTGCTGGCCGCGTCCTACGGCTTGATGCTCCACGGTTCGGGCCGGGCGCGGGTGTCGTCGGGGCTGCATTACATCTCGATCAACCTGCTGGCCTCGTCGCTGTTCCTGATTGGCGCGGCGCTGATCTATGGGGTCACCGGCACGCTGAACATGGCCGACCTGGCGGTGAAAATCCCGCTGGTGTCCGAAGCTGATCGCGGTTTGCTGCACGCTGGCGCGGGGATCCTGGCCATCGCGTTCCTGGCCAAGGCCGGCATGTGGCCACTGAACTTCTGGCTGGTGCCGGCCTACTCCTCGGCCAGCGCGCCGGTGGCGGCGATGTTCGCGATCATGACCAAGGTCGGCGTGTACACTTTGCTGCGCCTGTGGACGCTGCTGTTCTCCGCCCAGGCCGGGGCATCGGCGTTCTTTGGCGGCGACTGGCTGATCTACGGCGGGATGGCGACCATCGTCTGCGCTGCCGTTGCGATCCTCGCCGCGCAACGCCTGGAGCGCATGGCCAGCCTGAGCATCCTGGTGTCGGCGGGCATTCTGTTGTCGACCATCGGTTTCGCCCAGCCGAACCTGGTTGGCGCTGCGCTGTTCTATCTGTTCAGCTCGACCCTGGCGTTGAGCGCCCTGTTCCTGCTGGCCGAGCTGATCGAGCGCTCGCGCTCGGCCAACGAAGTCCTGCTCGAAGATGAAGCCGAACTGCTGCCGCGGCCACTGGAATCCCTGTATCCGCCCAAAGGCACCAACCTCGACGACGACCAGAAAGCCGTGGTCGGCCAGGTGATTCCCTGGACCATGGCGTTTCTCGGCCTGAGCTTCATCGCCTGCGCCTTGCTGATCATCGGCATGCCGCCGCTCTCTGGCTTTATCGGCAAACTCGGGTTGATCGGCGCCCTGCTCAATCCGCTAGGCCTGGGCAACAGCGGCGACACACCGGTTTCCAACGCCGCGTGGGGCCTGTTGGTGTTGTTGATCGTGTCTGGGCTGGCATCGCTGATCGCGTTCTCGCGCCTGGGCATCCAGCGTTTCTGGACGCCTGCGGAACGACCATCGCCCCTGTTGCGACGCCTTGAATGCGTACCGATCTTCGCCCTGCTGGGCCTGAGCATTGCGCTGACCTTCAAGGCCGATCCGCTGCTGCGCTACACCCAGGCCGCCGCCGATGCCCTGTACAACCCGCAGCAATACGTGATGGCGGTGCTCGACACACGCGTCGTACCGAACCCGTCGGCCGTAGCGGCCCCGCAGGAGGTGCAGCCATGAAGCGCCTGTTTCCGGCACCGCTGCTATCGCTGGCCCTGTGGCTGCTGTGGCTGTTGCTGAACCTGTCGATCAGCCCCGGCAACCTGCTGCTGGGTGCCGCGCTGGGATTCTGTGCGCCATTGATGATGCGCAGGCTGCGTCCGCTGCCGGTGCGCATCCGTCGTCCCTGGGTAATCCTGCGCCTGATCCTGCTGGTCGGGCGCGATGTGCTGGTGTCCAACCTCGCCGTGGCCTGGAGCGTGCTCAATGCCGGTCGCCGCCCGCCTCGCTCGCAATTCATCAAGGTGCCGCTGGACTTGCGTGACGCCAACGGCCTGGCCGCGCTGTCGATGATCACCACGGTGGTGCCCGGTACAGTCTGGTCGGAGCTGGCGCTGGACCGCAGCATTCTGCTGTTGCACGTCTTCGACCTGGACGATGAGGCGCTGTTCATCCAGCACTTCAAGGCGACCTACGAACGTCCGCTGATGGAGATTTTCGAATGAGCCCCTTGCTGTCGAACGCGATCCTGCTGAGCCTGTTCTTCTTTTCCCTGGCGATGATCCTGACCCTGATCCGCCTGTTCAAGGGGCCGTCGGCCCAGGATCGGGTTCTGGCGCTGGACTACCTGTACATCATCGCGATGCTGATGATGCTGGCGCTGGGTATACGTTATGCCAGTGACACCTACTTCGAGGCGGCGTTGCTGATCGCACTGTTCGGTTTCGTCGGCTCGTTCGCCCTGGCGAAATTCCTGCTGCGTGGCGAGGTGATCGAATGAATACGCCATTGTCGTTGTGGGTGGAGATCCCGGTGGCGATCCTGCTGGTGCTCGGCAGTCTGTTTGCCTTGATCGGCGCCACGGGCCTGCTGCGCATGAAGGACTACTTCCAGCGCATGCACCCACCGGCTCTGGCCTCGACACTCGGGACCTGGTGCGTGGCGCTGGCTTCGATCATCTATTTTTCGGCGCTCAAGTCCGCGCCGGTATTGCACGCCTGGCTGATTCCGATCCTGCTGGCGATTACCGTGCCGGTGACCACCTTGCTGTTGGCCCGGGCGGCGCTGTTTCGCAAACGCATGGCCGGGGATGATGTGCCGGCCGAAGTGAGCAGCCGGCGGACGGAGAGCGGTAGTTAGAGCAAAGATTTTTAGTGCCTGGACTGCCCCTTCGCGAGCAAGCCCGCTCCCACATTTTGAACTGTGTACGCAGATCAATTGTGGGAGCGGGCTTGCTCGCGAAGGCGATAGACCTGTCAATACATCACGACCGGCCTGTCTCAGACCCAGGCCACCGCCAACAACCCCGCCCCCAGCACTACACACAACGGCGAGTAAACCCAGGTGTCGAGCCGGGCAAATTTCGAGCCTTTGACCTCTTTGAAAAAACCAACCAGATCCGAATCGCCAATGGCCCGGGCAAACAGCAAGATCGCAATCGCACTGAGCACCCACTGCAACGACCAGTGATGCAAGGGTGGCAGGCACCAACCCACCCGCAAGCACACCAACACGGCAATCAACAGCAACAGCCCGGCCACCACCAGCGTGATCCAGCCTCGCGGTTTAAACGCCGGTCGCAGTTGCGCGCTGCCCACCTGCGGTACTTGCGGGACCGCCGCCACCGCCGCCCACTCGCCACCCAACGCCCAATACACATGCACCAGACTGATCGCGGCGAAGATCGTCACCAGCGATTGAGCCAACACCAGGGTCATGGTTCAGAGATCCTTGAAAGGGAAATGAACTGAACATTGTAGGAGCTACCGCAGGCTGCGATGTTTTGATTTTGCATTTCCATGACAAAGATCAAAAGATCCCGACCTGCGGCAGCGCCTACAGGGCGGCGGAGACTTTATCCGCCACGTCCTTGGGCAGCCAGGCCCGCCAGACGTCCGGATGGGCCTTCATGAACGCCTCTGCCGCCTGGCGCGGCGGTGTATGTTTCTCGCTCATCTCGGCCAGGGCCTTGTTCAGCGGGTCGATCGGAAAGTCGACCTTGGCAAAGAACTCGGCAATCTGCGGATATTGCTTCTGGAAGGGGGTGGACACACCGATCGACAGCTTGGAGGCCAGGGAGCGGGTCGGCTTGGGATTGGGGTTGTCGGCGTCGGTCAGGGTCTTCCAGGCTTCGGCGTCGAACGGTGGCTCTTCGAGTTGAATCAGCTTGAAACGGCCGAGCAACGGCGTGGGCGACCAGTAGTAAAACAGCACCGGCTTGCCACGATGAATGGACGAACTGATCTCCGCATCCAGTGCAGCCCCCGAACCGCTGCGGAAGTTCACGTAGCTGTCGTCCAGCCCATACGCCTTGAGCTTCTGCTTGTTGACCACTTCCGAGGTCCAGCCGATAGGGCTGTTGAGGAAACGTCCCTTGGTCGGGGCTTCCGGATCCTTGAACACGTCTTTGTAACGCGGCAGGTCGCTGACACTGCGCAGGTCGGGCGCCAGCGGCTTGATGCCCTTGGCCGGGTCGCCCTTGATCACATATTCCGGCACCCACCAGCCTTCGGTAGCCCCCTTGACCGTATCGCCGAGGCTGACAACCTTGCCTTCTGATTCCGCCTTGACCCACACCGGGCTGCGACCGGCCCACTCTTCGCCAATGACCTGGATGTCATTGTTGGCCAGCGCGGTTTCCAGAGTGATGGTGGTGCCCGGCAACGTATCGGTCGGCAGCCCGTAGCCCTTCTCGACAATGATGCGCAGTACATCGGTAATCAGGCTGCCGCTTTCCCAGTTCAGGTCGGCAAAGTGGATTGGCGTCTGGGCGGCCAACGCCGGGGCCGGTGTCGCCAGCAAACCGAAAGTGGCCAGGACCGCAGCCAGCAACCGTCGAAATCCGTTCATGCTTTTGCACCTCGTGCTGTTCACAGCAATAGCAGGGGGGGGCCTGGTAGTAGACCGCGAAGCCTCTGAATACTCAGTCCATTGACTGTAGTAGAGGTTCCTGCTTTCGAGGTGCATGGGTCAGTTTTCGCAGGTTTCCTGCAAACGCATCAGTTCTCGTCTGACCATGTTGGCGTAGGGTGCCGGTTGCAGTTGGTAAAGCTGTGACGCCACCCAATTCAGCCAGGCTCCTTGCAGAATGGTCTTCTGCCCGAACAGCCGCCGCGCTTCGTCTTGAGCACTGGCCAGGTTCTGTTCGTGGAAATCGGCGCGGGTCAGGATCATCACTCGCTGGCCTTGAAGGTCACCAGCTCACCCTTGCGCCACTTGGCCGCTTTGGCGGTCACGGCCTTGAGGGTCTTGGTCAGGCCTTCCTGCAACTGTTGATGGGCAGCGAACACCATCACCACGCTATGACCTTCCTTGAACACGATCCCCTGACCGTCGGCCGAGGTCACGAAGGCGTAATCGCCTATTCCGTAGACCGTCAGCTTGATGTCACGAAACCTGATGTCCAGCTTGCCACCTTCGCGGCTGGGCAGCACGGACGCGCTGAAATGATCGCCGACCTTGAGCTTGAGTCCGGGCTTGTCGTCCACAACCAGGGCTGACTCGGTGTCGATTTCGGCAATGTAAATGCCTTCTGCGTTCTGTTCGGTGATGTAAACGAAACGTGATTGAAACTGCTTGACCAGCTTTGCGCGCAAATCACCCAGCACGAACAAAGCATGCATATCGAGATTACTTACTGCCAAGGAAACATCCCCACATCTGAATAATGGTGCCGTGCGCGAAAAATGAACGCACAGCCAAAAAAGCGGCAATGCCGAAGGTGTAGCCAAAGAACCCGGGTTGAAGTCCTGAATGAGCAGTGCACTCATTCATCACGAAGCTTGAGAAGACTACTGGAACGTCACTCACGTCGTCCTGACTGGCGTTCGTCACAGGTTGAAGGAAAACACCCTTCCTGCTGCCAGAAAATTATGGACTATCAATTTCGGGGAAAAATCTCATCAAGAAAAAAACTTTTCCTACATATCGTCCGCAAAAAATTGCTTTAGATAAACGTCATTCACCCACCAGTGGGGGTGATTCTAGAGCAGCGATGCTCTTGGAGACTAGCCAAAACGACGTACATACGTCGGTAAACAATGAAAAGGACTTCATATGTGCACGCTGACACACTTTGCCTATCCCTTGGTGCCTGACTCGAAAACAGCACCAACCCCGCACCCGACACGGTTCTGCCTCCATGAACCAGCTCCCGATGCCCCGACCCGCCCGCGATTTCAGGTGGTAATGGCGGGCATTGCCTTCTTCCACATCAAGGATATTTCTACAGGCTGTGTAAGAGGTTTCCGAGCCAATCATAACGAAGCCTGTGCCCTCGCCCGGTTTCTTGAATCACACGGTTGACTTGCCCACCGCACTCGCTTCCATCGACGTTTCGTCTGCCCGTCGACTTATCTCAGCCGTCGACGGGCAACTACTGCCATACTGCCCGCCCAATAAAACGGATCCGCAGAAAATCGGGTGCGTTGACAACAACAATGTATTTCCAAGGGAAGTCGGCAACGTGACGGAATTTGATATCGGCGAGTTTTTTATCCGGGGTGAAGCCAGAGAAGTCGAAGGTGAATTCCAGGCCGTGATTGTCATGCGGGCCAAACCACCGCTCAAGACCGTGACGTATCACCAGGTCGAAAAGGATCGCTGGTTCAAAACCCCGGATGTCGCCGCCATCGCGGCCCAGGAATCGGCCAGGGAACTCAAGGCCGCAGTCGATGCGGGCGCATTGAAAGCCTGATGGTCGGGTTGGCGGTCTATGCTCATTGTTGCACTTGAACATTGCGATCGAACTCCACCGGTGCGGCGCCCTCGAATCCAGGGTGCGCCTCGTCCCTCGACCCGACCGATGACCTGCAAGGAGATGAAGATGGAATCACCGACCCATGACTTGAAAGGCCTGTTCGACCAACTCGGCCTGGACTCCAGCCAGAAAGCGATCGACGACTTCATTGCCGGCCATTCCCTGCCTGACGACAAGAAACTCATCGACGCCGAGTTCTGGTCACCGCAACAGGCCGGCTTCCTCAAGGAACAACTGCGCGAAGACGCTGACTGGGCGCGGGTGGTCGACGACCTGAACCTGCGCATGCACCAGACCCACTGACAACTTCAATGCAGGCTGCCAGGACTTTCGGCGCTCAATTGCGCCCGCCAGGCAGCCTTGCACTCCTCCGCTTCGTCGCGACTGGAGAACGCCGTGCCCCGGCGCTCGCCATTGAGCAACACTACCCAGCAAACCTTGCGTCCCATGGAACGAAGACTGGCAGGTACTCCGCTGCCGATCATGACCGCGACATCAACTTTGCCTTGCATGCTGCCCCCGAACTTAATTAGCAACCTAATTAGTAGGTATGTTAATTAGTTTTCCAACGAGGAAACAGCAAAATCCTGCACAGGTTAATTGCAGAACTTGCAACAATCACCCGGCAAGCACGGCGTTTCTAGCGCGGTTTTTCCGGTTTGTAACCCAGGCGCAAACCACCCCAATGCCGGCCCTTGAGCATGATCGGCACCGAAAGATCGTGCATCAACTCTCCGGTATCACGGGTATAGGTTTGCAGCAGCACGGCCTTCTGATGGCTGCCGCAGCGGATCCCGGTGCGGTCAGCGAATTTGCGTTTGGTCCGGTTCTGCAAGGCATCGACCTGCGCGTCCCCCGTCAGCGGCTGGCTGAACACCTTGTTATGGGTCGGCACATAACCCTGTTGGGTGCAGGCGATGGCGAACACCAATCCTTCGTGACGCGGTAACAACGGTTCTTGAATCGCTGGCAAAACCTGATCGGTGTAACGGTCGAAACGCGTCTGGAACTTGGCCGGGCTGGTATTGGGGATGACCTGGTAATTACGGTCGAACAGATCGTCGAGACTGATTCGACCGGCATCGATATCCGCTTCGAAACGCGCTGCAATCTGGCTCGCGGCGTCTCGGGCCAGGTCATAGATCCGCTGGTGATAGTCATCCAGCCCCACTTCGGCAAGACGCTCACTGATGGTTTCGGCTTGCCCTTCCATTTGCACCGCCGCATGGGCCAGGCGCTGAGTCTGCTGGTCACTGACCACCAGATCGCCGCGCATCTGTTCGATGGCGTGAAACAGACTGTCGAGTTGTTCGCGGTTGGTGTCTGCCCCTTGGGCGATCTCCCCGACCTGGGACTCGACACTGGCCGCCAGACGGGCAATGTTCTCCAGATGTTGCCCCGTCCGCTCTACCTGCTCCACACCGGAGTCAAGGTCGCTGGACAGTTGGCGGATCTGCTCCACCACCTGCGCCGTGCGATGCTGGATGTCGGCCACCATCTCGCCCACCTCCCCCGTGGCGGTCGCCGTGCGTGCGGCGAGCCCGCGAACCTCGTCGGCCACCACTGCAAACCCGCGACCGTGCTCCCCTGCCCGCGCCGCTTCTATCGCAGCGTTCAATGCCAGCAGATTGGTCTGGCTGGCGATGGATTGAATCACCAGGGTCACTCGCTGGATATCGTCGCTGCGCAGGCTCAAGGCTTCGATCAGTTCACGGCTGTTGCTGGCGCGCTGGCTGAGCTGATGCATGCGCGAAATGGACTCGATCAACTCCGTACGCCCGACCACTCCGCTTTGATGAGCCTCGCTGGCGGCACTGAGCGCCTGGCGACTGAGGGTCGAGGTGGCCTGTTCGGTGGTGATCATGACCTCGGCATTGCTGACGATCTGTGCCGCCGACGTGAGCTGCGATTGCAGTTTGTCCGCCAGTTGCCGAACCGAAAACGCCACACCGGCGGCCGACAGTGCGTTATGGCTGGTGGTGCAGGAAAGATCGCGAGTCAACGCGCCGATGGCATCGGGGTTGTCGGGGCAAGCCGCCTGCGGGGTCGCGCGCGAACGCAAACGAGGCAGCCAGATAATCAATATGGCCAGGGGCAGGCCAAGGTAGAGCGACCCGTCGCCCAGTGTCATGCCACTTAACAACAGCATCAGGGCGATGCTTTGCAGCGTTGGCGTCAGCCAGCGGTTTTTCGGCAACAGCACCGGTGCGGGCACTGCCGCAACCAGAGACCCGTCTCGCGTCATCATCGTCACCCCGTAAAGCTTCTAATTGTTGTCTTCGCATTAAACGCCACCATAAAGCCATTATCCATGAGCCTTTAGTCGCGAACGTTGCAGCAGATCAATAGAAGAACCGGGAAATCGAAGACGGCAGAAAACAAAGATCGCAGCCTGCAACAGCGCCCTACTTCAATTGCGTAGGAGCTGCCGCAGGCTGCGATCTTTTCAAGGCAGCCCGGATTAACGGGGCTGCCCCACTGAATCAGGCCTGACGCTGGTGCTTGTCGATTTGCTCGTGACGTTCCTGAGCTTCGATGCAGTACTTGGTGGTCGGGCTGATCAGCAGGCGCTTGAGGCCAATCGGCTCGCCGCTGTCGTCGCACCAGCCGAAGCTGTCTTCCTTGATGCGTTCCAGCGCTTGTTCCAACTGAGGCAGCATGCGCTGGTCGCGATCGATCGCATTCACCAGCCAGGTGCGCTCTTCTTCGACCGAAGCCGCGTCTGCCGGATCGGCCGGGGTGTCCAGGCTTTCGATGGCGATGCGGTTCTGTTCGATGCGCTCATGGGTTTCGACTTTCATGTTCTGCAACAGCTCGGAGAAAAAAGCATGTTGCTCGGCATTCATGTAGTCATCCGCCGGCATGGCCAGCAACTTGTCCTTTGTCATTGATATCTCTATAAAAAAACGTGCATTAAGGCGAATAAGGGAGCGTTCCGGCAGGCCTGGGCAGGCCATCGGAAAGGCGCCGTTTGTTCCAAGCGCCACCCGGCACTCAATTTACGAGGGGCGGCAGTCTAAGGCCGACTTGAGGCCTCAGCAACTGAAAAGACAGCGAATTTGTCCGACAAAGCCCTGAAAATGCTCTACGGCAGGCTTTGAGGCGGTAATCGGAGTGCGTTTATAGCAAGAAATTCAATCGAGCGGCTGTATATAGATGACAAACGGCCTGGACCGGGCTTTTTTCACTGTCATTTGCAGGGCTGCGAACCTCAGCTAAGGTTGTCCCTCCCGAAATGGCCATATAAAGGAAAGGACCATGAAGCTGATCGGTATGCTTGATTCGCCCTATGTAAGGCGCGCCGCCATTTCTGCCAAATGTCTGGGAATCACGCTGGAACATCAGTCGGTCTCGGTGTTCCGCCACTTCGAACAATTCCAGCAGATCAACCCGGTGGTCAAGGCGCCCACCCTGGTGCTGGATGACGGTGAAGTGTTGATGGATTCGACGCTGATCATCGACTACCTGGAAACCCTGGCCCAAAAAAGCCTGATGCCCGCCGAACCGGGTCAACGCCTGCGCGCGTTGCGCCTGATTGGTCTGGCGTTGGCCGCCAGCGAAAAGTCCGTGCAACTTTATTATGAGCGCAACCTGCGGCCGGCAGAGATTCAATTCGAACCCTGGGTGCGACGGGTCGAAGGACAGCTGACGGCAGCCTATTCGGCGCTGGAGCGGGAGCTGGAAAAGCAGCCGCTGAAGACTGACGGTCCGATTGAGCAGGACGGCATCACGCTGGCGGTGGCCTGGAGTTTCACCAATCTGGTGGTGCCGGACCAGGTGAGTGCGGCGCAGTTTCCGCGGATCGCAGCGTTCACGGCGTATGCCGAGGGGCTTGAGGTGTTTGTCAGTACGCCGATTGACTGACGGATTCACTTTGCCTGTTCTGTCGTCATCGCGAGCAAGCTCGCTCCCACAGTAATTTTCGTCGTACGCGAGCTTTGTGTTCGACATCAATCCGTTGTGGGAGCGAGCTTGCTCGCGATGGCGTCGTGTCAGTCGACACATGAATTACCTGTCAGCCCGCTATCGCGGGCTAGATGAAAGTTAATTTATTAAGTCGCGGGCAATTCTTGGCAAAATGCTCGCAACTTCGTATTGAACTGCTTATCAGGCCAGCCCTATGACCCGCATCTTGACCATCGAAGACGACGCCGTGACCGCCCGGGAGATTGTCGCCGAACTGAGTAGCCACGGCCTGGACGTCGACTGGGTCGACAATGGCCGCGAAGGGCTGGAGCGTGCGGTCAGCGGCAACTACGACCTGATCACCCTCGACCGCATGTTGCCCGAACTTGATGGCCTGGCGATCGTCACCACGCTTCGGACCATGGGCGTGGCCACGCCGATCCTGATGATCAGCGCGCTGTCCGACGTCGATGAGCGCGTGCGCGGCCTGCGCGCCGGCGGCGACGACTACCTGACCAAACCCTTCGCCACAGATGAAATGGCCGCCCGGGTTGAAGTCCTGCTGCGCCGGCAGAACACCGTGACCGCCCAGGCCACCACTTTGCGGGTGGCTGATCTGGAACTGAACCTGATCAGCCACGAAGCCAGTCGCGACGGTCAGCTGCTGACGCTGTTGCCCACCGAGTACAAACTGCTGGAATTCCTGATGCGCAACACCGGGCAAATCCTCTCGCGGATGATGATTTTCGAAGAGGTTTGGGGTTACCACTTCGATCCCGGCACCAACCTGATCGACGTACACATCGGCCGTCTGCGCAAGAAGATCGACCCGCCTGGCAATGCCCCACTGATTCGGACCGTGCGAGGCTCGGGTTATGTCATTGCCGAACCCGTCTAAAGGCTGGCGCTCTTCCAGCAGCCGTCTGCTGGCGCTCTACAGTTCGCTGTTCGTGATCTGGAGCGGGATTCTCATGGGGGTCATGTACTACGAGGTTTCCGCTTACCTGGACAACCTGGCCAAGCATTCGCTGATGCAACGCCAGCACCTGTTTTCACGCTTCTCCGGCGAGCAACTGGTAGACGCCCTCGCCGTCAGCATGGCCTTCGACATCCGCGGCATCGACGCCTACGGCCTGTTCGATGCCCGGCACCATTACCTCAGCGGCGCCCTGCGCTACATTCCGAACGGCTTGCCACTCGATGGCAAGATCCACATGCTGCGTGATTGCGATGCCTCCGACGACAGCGACGAACAGACGCTGCCCGCCGACAGTTGTGACGCCGTGGCGACCCGCACCCTCGACGGCCGCTGGCTGGTGCTGGTGCGCGACAACGGTTCGTTGTTTGCCGTGACCCGGATCATCCTTCACGCCTTGTTCTGGGGCGTGACCCTGACCATCGTGCCGGGCATCGTCGGCTGGTATTTGCTGCGCCGCCGCCCGTTGCGGCGCATTCGCGGGATTCAGGCCAGTGCCGAGGCCATCGTCGCCGGCGACCTGAGCCGACGCTTGCCACTGTCCAATCGGCGTGACGAACTGGACATGCTCGCCGCCATCGTCAACGCCATGCTCGAACGCATCGAGCGCCTGATGAACGAGGTAAAGGGCGTGTGCGACAACATCGCCCATGACCTGCGCACGCCCCTGACCCGTCTGCGCGCGCAGCTTTACCGCATGCAGCAACAGGCCGGCGAAGGCTCGCCGCAGGCCATGCAACTGGACCTGGTGCTGGCCGAGGCCGATACGCTGATGGCGCGTTTCCGTGGCTTGCTGCGCATCTCCGAGCTGGAAGATCGCCAGCGTCGCTCCGGTTTCGTCCAGGTGGACCCGGTGGCGTTGCTGCAGGAACTGCATGAGTTCTACCTGCCCCTGGCGGAAGACGACGACCTGGTGTTCCAACTTCACCTGCCCGCGTCATTGCCGCCCCTTAATGGCGACCGCGCGCTGATGTTCGAAGCGGTGGCGAACCTGCTCAGCAACTCGATCAAATTCACCCCGCCCGGCGGCGCAGTGATCCTGCGCGGGATCAATGATGGCGGGCACACGCGAATCGAAGTACTCGACTCCGGCCCGGGCATTCCCGAAGCGGAACGTGAAGCGGTGTTCCAGCGCTTCTATCGCGCCGAGGCGGGCAATCACAAAAGCGGCTTCGGGCTGGGGCTGTCCATCGTCGCGGCGATTGTCAGTCTGCACGGGTTTACCCTGGAAGTGGGCAGCAGCGAACTGGGTGGCGCGCGGCTGGTGCTTGATTGTCAGGAGAGTCTGATTCCTCAAGCCTAGTGTTCATCTGAAGAGCAAAACAGATCCCATGTGGGAGCGAGCTCGCCCGCGATGGCGGCGCCTGTTTAAAGCACATGTTTAACGGCTGTCAGCGTAACTTGATGAAAGCTACAACGCCTTGCGTCATTGCCTACGGGTACGCCAGAATCCGCCGGCTTACGCGTCTTGAGTCCGGGCATTATCGTTAGCCGGTCGCTGAAAAACAGCGATCGGGTTTGGTAGCCCGGAGTACTGCGCGTAGCGCCACTTCAAGCAGTTGCTGCTTTATGGTTGTCATGCGCAGGGCCTCTTTGGGGGCGCCGGTTCCAGTACTCCGGTCTACCAACCTGTGCATGGCCACCACCCTCGTTTGGTAGCGAAAGTGATGGCTCCAATTTTTACAGTACTGGAGTTCTATCGATGATCAAACCAACACCCAACCCCCCGGAAACAGATCCCGCCTCCCCTTACGAAAGCCCCGACTCAAAGCAATTCCACGAAGCCGCCGAACGCGCCCTCAATCACTACCTCAACCCCGCAGCCAACATCATGGCCACGCCCCACAAACCGTCCACGATGTTCACCATCAACCCCGACATCGACACCGAAACCCTGCTGGCCCACGCCTGTGAGTCGCTGGCCTCAGCCAATGTGATGACCAACGATCTGGCGGGTTTTCTTGAGGGCTCGCACCGCAACACGCTGCTGGGCATTGCACAGGTCATCATGCTGGGTGAATTGGCGGTGAACCGGGCGCTGGATCGACTTGATCCGCCTGAGTAAAGCTCCGTACGTGCGAGCTTGCTCGCGATGGCGGCAGCACATCCAACATTTAAGTGACTGACACACCGCTATCGCGAGCAGGCTCGCTCCCACAGGTTGCGCGCACTTCCTGACTGTCCTGGTCATCTCTCGGGCCAAACTTGCGACTGCTGCCCAGCGGAATTGAAGCAGGCTACCGTCAACAAATCCCTACGCACCACAAAACCTACCTATCAGTTCTGATAGTTCCAACCGGTTGCATAACTGCCAATACTGAACGCCTGCACTTCGGCCCCTCGGAGCACCCACCCATGCTATCGCCACACAAAACCGTACTCTGCCAGTATCGCTACGATGCCCTCGACCAGTTGATCGAAAGTAGTCCGCAGCAAGCACCACAACTTCAGCGCTTCTACTGTAAAAGCCGCCTTGCGACCGAAATACAGGGCACGACACAGCATTCCATCATTCAGCACGGCGACTTGCTGCTTGCACAGCAACAGCGCGAAGGTAATGAACGCAATGCCCACTTGCTGGCTACCGACCAACAGCGTTCGGTGTTACGCACACTCAATGCGAACTCTCACTCAAAAACCCATCACCTATTCGCCCTATGGCCATCGCCACCCTGAAAATGGATGGCTTAGTCTTTTGGAGTTCAATGGTGAACGACCCGACCCGGTGACCGGGCATTATTTATTGGGGAACGGGTATCGGGCTTTTAATCCGGTGTTGATGCGATTTAATAGTTCGGACAGTTGGAGTCCGTTTGGAGATGGTGGGTTGAATGCGTATGCGTATTGCGCAGGAGACCCCATAAATAAACACGACCCTAGCGGGCATATGTTCGGGAAAATAACTTCCGGGATGGCACGCACCGGAATATTAGAGTACGCACTGAAAGGCAAAAACCTAAAACGCCATGCACACATAAACCCCAACCAAGCTAAAACAGCAGCCATCCAAATAAATCAGATCACCGAAAAACTAAAGCACCTAAATAACAATATAAGCGCCACATTACAGACCGACTTCAACCTTAGAGAAGGTTCCAGCATTATGGCCCCTCCCACACTAAACCTAGAAACGTTTGCACGAAATAGAATAATTTTATCCGACCTCCCGATGCACAGCCTTCCACCTAAACTGCGCCACCACCCCCCTCTCGATCCCGACTCGCCGAATCAATTATCCGACCAAATCAACCTAATGGAATACATAAATGGATATTCAAAATCATCAAAAAAAGATAAACTCTGGAGGCTCAATCAGGCCGCAGATTATCACCAAACACGCTTCATAAAGAATAGCACAGAAACACCATTAAACATGGATCTCGCACAAAAGTACCGCAAAAAACTGCACCTCATTACACGCAACAGAAGAGCACTCAAGGAAATCAGAACCGAAACGTTCAATAGCCATTTCCATTATTGAAGTTCCAATACTCAACCATAAACCACAACGAACTACTTCACGTAAATATGTACCTGCTGATCAACGATACCGATCCGGTAAAACACTGGTCGCACTGGAGAATTGCACAGCACATGGCGGCGCCACTATCGGGGCATTGATCGACTGCAGGAGCACCGGTTCGGACTCGCGCAGGTACACCGGCATGTCGGTCACCGGTGGCATGGCCGGAATCTCGAAGTACATCTGCACCACCCAGCCACGGTGATAGCTGGCGTGGTTGACCACGTGCATCAGCATCGCGCCGGCGCTCATGGTGCCGCTTTCGCCTGAGACAAAGGTGAATTCCAGGGGCTTGTCCAGGGAGGCATCGGTTTGCCGGGCACTCCAGTCGCAGTACCAGCGATCGATGTTTTTTTGCGCCATGCGCAGTTCGGACAGATCGGCATGCAGCAGGTCGTGTGAAGTCTTGAAACCATGCCCCCGGCCTTCGAGGTGCGCCTGCCAGATGCAATCGACCACGTACACGTGATTGAGGGTGCCAATCATGTTTTTGAACACCGACACCCGTTCTTTTTTGACTTCGCCCGGAGGGAGCGCCGCGAGGCTGTCAAAGAGGCGCTGATTGGCCCAGCGCTTGTAATCGGCCAGCAGGCAGGCAGTGCGTACGGTGATCATCAGAGTTCTCCGATGGCAGTAAGCGCATCCCCTAGCATAGACCCGATGGCCACAAAGCAGCGCCAGCCCTGATCATCGGTCGTCCAGGTGTTTCACCACCAACTCGGCGAGCGCCAGGCAACTGGTCAGCCCCGGTGACTCGATACCGAACAGATTCACCAGCCCCGGCACGCCATGTTCGGCGCGAGCGCTGATGAGAAAGTCGGCGCTCGGCTCTGTCGGCCCGCTGATTTTCGGGCGAATGCCGCTGTAGGCCGGTTGCAGGCTGTTGTCCGGCAACCCCGGCCAATAGCGGCGGATCGCCTGATAAAACCCCTCGGCCCGATTGGGTTCGACGCGGTAATCAATGTGCTCGACCCATTCAACATCCGGCCCGAAGCGCGCCCGCCCGCCCAGGTCCAGGGTCATGTGCACACCCAGTCCGGCGCTCTCCGGAGCCGGATACACCAGGTGGCGAAACGGCGCCCGCCGCTGAAACTGAAATAACTGCCCTTGCACAAATGCGCCCGGGGAATGAATGCCCCAGGCAGTCCGACAATGCTGCTCGCCACCTCGGGAGCGGACAGCCCCGCGCAGTTGATCAATTCGCGGCAGCACAGCGTCATGGGTTGACTGCCGCCCATGTGCAGCTCGAAACCCTGTTCGATGCAACGGGCAGACAGCAGCGGCGTGTGCAAGGCCAGCGTGGCGCCGAACGCGTCCTCGTCTATCACCTCAACCCAGCCCCCCACATGTAATTCACAACTAAAAGATGTGGATTGCAATACAAACAGTGCATTCCTATCAGTTCTGCTAGTTCCCGATTTTATCACCGCAGCACATACTCAAGCTCCCCGTTATTGAATACCCGGTGCGCTCCAATGTCCTACCATCAGCAGAACCTACTCTGTCAATATCACTACGACGCGCTGGACCGGTTGATCGACTGTAGTCCTCAGGACGCGCCACGGTATCAGCGTTTCTACTGTAAAAGCCGCCTGGCGACCGAGATTCATGGGGCTGCACGACATTCCATCTTCCAACAGGATGATCTGTTGCTGGCACAACAGCGAAGTGACAACGGGGCATTCGACATCACACTGTTAGCGACTGACCAACAGCGAACGGTGCTCCACACACTCAAAGCCAATCAACAGCGGCACAACATTGCCTATTCGCCTTATGGTCACCGCCCTGTTGAAAATGGGTTACTCAGTCTGCTGGGATTCAATGGTGAACGACCCGACCCGGCGACTGGATATTACTTGCTGGGGAATGGGTATCGAGCGTTTAATCCGGTATTGATGCGATTTAATAGCCCAGACAACTTGAGTCCGTTTGAGAAGGGCGGATTGAATGCATACATGTATTGCCTGGGTAACCCTATCAACTGGCAGGACACCAACGGACACTTCGCCATAATGACAGGATTAAATAAAGCACTTAAGGCGTTCGGCAACAAAATATCATCAGCTTTTGGTTTAAGCTCAAAAAGCCTGACAAAACAAAAAACCATCTTAAAACAAAACCCATTTGAGGGATTGAACCTAGAAAACTATGCCCCTCTTAAAAACCATTACCCAAACAAACTACTCACAGAAGCCCAAGAGTACAAAACACTCATAGAAAACCAAGCACAACCATCAATTAAACTCATTTCAAACCCACAAGACCTTCTAGCACTACAAACAAACACGAAACATAAATTTATCCTTACAAGTGATGGGAAATTCGTAACTGGCGCCCCCGTCAACGCTTTAAATTCCAGGGGAAAAATAAAACCAACTTACATGAAACACTCCACTCTAAGCGCCCCCTCGGAAACTCCCAATATAGTCAGCGCCGGTTACATAAAACTTAAAAGCCCTACCCGTGCAACCATAAACAACAGGTCGGGACACTACGAAACTCCAATCGAAAGACTACTTCCAGTCCGCACCTTGCTGGAAAACATGGGTCTCAAAGTCACTGAAGTGCGGTTCAAATCTCAAATTCATTTCTAATTTAACCGTAACGCCTTAAAAAACGACATGAGACACTATTTCCGGGGGCGGTCCAGCCTGGCCAAGGATTTCGCGCCGGGTGGTGCTGGCGGTGCCACAGTTCGCGGGGTTGCGGGCCTTGCTGGCGGGCACCGACATGCTCGCCACCGTGCCGGATTACGCGGCCAATGCATTGATCGAAGGCAGCAGTCAGTTACGGGCGGACGATGCACCGTTTGATATCAACCTGTCCGAACTGTCGATGGTCTGGAACGGGGTCAACGATAACGATCCGGCAGAACGCTGGTTGCGCTCGAAAATTGCACAGCACATGGCGGCGCCACTATCGGGGCATTGATCGACTGCAGGAGCACCGGTTCGGACTCGCGCAGGTACACCGGCATGTCGGTCACCGGTGGCATGGCCGGAATCTCGAAGTACATCTGCACCACCCAGCCACGGTGATAGCTGGCGTGGTTGACCACGTGCATCAGCATCGCGCCGGCGCTCATGGTGCCGCTTTCGCCTGAGACAAAGGTGAATTCCAGGGGCTTGTCCAGGGAGGCATCGGTTTGCCGGGCACTCCAGTCGCAGTACCAGCGATCGATGTTTTTTTGCGCCATGCGCAGTTCGGACAGATCGGCATGCAGCAGGTCGTGTGAAGTCTTGAAACCATGCCCCCGGCCTTCGAGGTGCGCCTGCCAGATGCAATCGACCACGTACACGTGATTGAGGGTGCCAATCATGTTTTTGAACACCGACACCCGTTCTTTTTTGACTTCGCCCGGAGGGAGCGCCGCGAGGCTGTCAAAGAGGCGCTGATTGGCCCAGCGCTTGTAATCGGCCAGCAGGCAGGCAGTGCGTACGGTGATCATCAGAGTTCTCCGATGGCAGTAAGCGCATCCCCTAGCATAGACCCGATGGCCACAAAGCAGCGCCAGCCCTGATCATCGGTCGTCCAGGTGTTTCACCACCAACTCGGCGAGCGCCAGGCAACTGGTCAGCCCCGGTGACTCGATGCCGAACAGATTCACCAGCCCCGGCACGCCATGTTCGGCGCGAGCGCTGATGAGAAAGTCGGCGCTCGGCTCTGTCGGCCCGCTGATTTTCGGGCGAATGCCGCTGTAGGCCGGTTGCAGGCTGTTGTCCGGCAACCCCGGCCAATAGCGGCGGATCGCCTGATAAAACCCCTCGGCCCGATTGGGTTCGACGCGGTAATCAATGTGCTCGACCCATTCAACATCCGGCCCGAAGCGCGCCCGCCCGCCCAGGTCCAGGGTCATGTGCACACCCAGTCCGGCGCTCTCCGGGGCCGGATACACCAGGTGGCGAAACGGCGCCCGGCCGCTGAAACTGAAATAACTGCCCTTGCACAAATGCGCCCGGGGAATGAATGCCCCAGGCAGTCCGACAATGCTGCTCGCCACCTCGGGAGCGGACAGCCCCGCGCAGTTGATCAATTCGCGGCAGCACAGCGTCATGGGTTGACTGCCGCCCATGTGCAGCTCGAAACCCTGTTCGATGCAACGGGCAGACAGCAGCGGCGTGTGCAAGGCCAGCGTGGCGCCGAACCTCTGGGCATCGCCCTGTAGCGCCAGCATCAGCCCGTGGGAGTCGACAATGCCGGTAGACGGCGACCACAGCGCCGCGACGCAGGACAACGCCGGTTCAAGCTCCCGGGCCTGCGGGCCATCCAGCCACTTCAGGTCATCGACACCATTGGCACGCCCCTGCTGAAACAGGCGCTGCAAAGCTGCGTGCTGCTGTTCGTCGGTGGCCACTATCAGCTTGCCCACGCGCCGGTAATCGACACCGTGCTCATCGCAATAGGCGTAGAGACGCTGCTTACCTTCCACACACAGCCGCGCCTTGAGGCTGCCGTCCGGGTAATAGATGCCAGCGTGAATCACTTCTGAATTACGCGAACTGATGCCTGTGCCGATACCCTCACTCGCCTCGACCACCAGCACTTCCCGCCCGTTCCTGGCCAGGGCCCTGGCCACCGCCAGGCCGACCACGCCGGCCCCGATTACCACGCTTTGAATATCGACGTTCAACGACCTTGCCTCCCTCTCACCCCGTTCCTCGCTAATGCCAGGGAACTCTCGGCGACCGTCACGCATCCTAAACTATGTGGTACTTACCTTATGCTTCATGCTGTCGGAGGACACCGTCATGCGCCGCATATTTATCATTTCTTCCCTGGTACTTTGTTTACCCTTCGGCTCGGCTCTGGCCGATGTGGATGCGGGTGACGTCGCCACTTCCGCCGGGGTTTCCGCCTCGCTGTACTCGACGTTCAAAGACGACAAACTCATGATTCCCGCCCGGGATGACGCTTCCAGCTTCGTCGCCAGCGGCGGTGCGATTCGTGGTGCTTACCTGGAGGCGCTGTTGAAAAAGGTCCGCCAGGACAATCCCGCCCTCAACAATGCAAGCGACGAAGACCTGGCCCGCGCCATTCTCGTCCAGGAAGGCGTTGCCACCGATCACTGAAGATCGTCATCGCCAGCGGTGGGGCTTGTGACACCGGGATAGCGTTTCCAGCCCTGCCTGGCGTGCGTGCCAGTGGACAAACGTGCCCACCCGGCCACGATTTGCGCGTTGATACTCACCCCGCCGCACACCACGATCACCACGTCATTGGCGTCGGCAATCGCCGGGTGATCCAGGTAGGCAATCGCCAATGAAACCCCGCACGCAGGTTCGACCAGCTGACGCAAATCATTGGCGTAACGCACCACGCCCATGATCGCCTCATCATCACTGAGCACCACGCACTCATGGGGGAATTCGCCGATGTGCTTGACCGGCCAGGCGGCCACTTGTGCGGCGCCCAGGGACGTGGCGACAGTGTCGATTTTCGGCAGTCTGACCGGGTGCCCGGCCGCCACCGCCGCGGCGAATGATGCCGCGCCTTCGGTTTCGCAGGCAACGATGCGGCAATCGGTGTGCCGATGACGTATCAGGCCGGTGAGCAGCCCCGCCAGCAAGCCACCGCCGCCCACCGATGTCACCAGCACATCCACTGGCGGGCAGTCTTCGAGGATTTCATCGACCATGGTGCTGTGCCCTTCCCACAACACCGGGTGGTCGAAGGCCGGCACGAATTCACTGCGCGGGTCCTGGGCGAGTTCCCGCGCCCGTTGATTGGCTTCGTCCCAGACCTTGCCGTGCACGATCACCTCGGCGCCGGTATTGCTGATCCGAGCCCGGGTGCTTTGCGGGGTAGTGTGCGGCACCACGATGCATGCCTTGAGCCCCAGGCATGCAGCGGCCATGGCCGTGGCCAGTCCCGCGTTACCGCCGGAGGGACAGACCACCTTGCGCTTGCCCTGCTGCGCCGCCCGGCTGCACAGCAAGCCAATGCCGCGTATTTTGAACGAGCCGCCAGGTTGCAGGTTTTCCAGTTTCAGCCAGATACGGCGGGTCGGAGTCGATAGGCCAGGGTGCAGGATCAAAGGCGTTCGGATGTGAAGCATATCGGTTCCTGTTACACGCCACCGGCTCGCGGAACAGGTCAACGAGCCAGCGGTGAACGGTTCTCTCATGCAAGTTTAGTTCACCCGGTCCGGGGTGACCGTCTCAGCGGTCTGGCGCAGGCTCCTACACTTAGAGGTAAGCTAATTCGTGGAGGCACCATGAAGATCTCGGCAAAATTGGCGTTTTTCGCCGTCATCAGCACCCTCGCCTACCTCGCCTTGGCGATCCGGGGAATCGGTGGATTCGCGGCTTATTTCAGCCACGGTTCACTGGTTGTCGTTGCCCTGGCCACCCTGATCATGGCTGTCGCGTCGCTGTTCACCGAGGTCAACCTGAGTTCGGGGGAACGCGAAGACCGGGCCAACCGCTGGGTCATTCCGGCCTTCGGGGTGATCGGGCTGCTGAGCGGCTATCTGCCGGCCTATACCGACCGCATCGATTTCTGGACCTTTGGTGGTGAAGGCGTGCGCTGGCTTGGGGCGCTGTTGTTCATCGTCGGCGGCGCGCTGCGGTTGTGGCCGGTGTTTGTGCTGGGCAAGCGCTTCAGTGGGCTGGTGGCCATTCAGCCGGGGCATCGACTGGTCACCGAGGGAATCTACCGCAACCTGCGCAACCCCAGTTATCTGGGGATGATGGTCATTGGCATCGGTTGGGCACTGGCCTTTCGCTCTGGTGTCGGGCTGATATTGGTGGCGCTGATGCTGATCCCGCTGATTGCGCGCATTCACTCGGAAGAGGCCTTGCTGAGGGCGCAGTTCGGCAGCGAATACGAGGCCTATTGCGCCCGGTCCTGGCGGTTGATCCCCGGGCTTTACTGACCGGAACACTGATCCCCTGTGGGAGCGGGCTTGCTCGCGAAGGCATAGTGTCAGTCGCTATCAATGTTGACTGATACGCCGCTTTCGCGAGCAAGTCGGATCGCCGCACCGCCGCTCCCACATTAGGCCGTGTGCAGGCGCAATCCATCGGCACCCACCTTAACCAGAACCGATTCATAACTTGCCAACGTCGCATGCAACGTCTCGATCGGCTGCTCATGGGTCGCCGTGACAATCATCAAATCCGCCCCCGCCGCCTCGGCGGCCAGAATCCCCACCGTGGCGTCCTCAAAAACCAGGCACTGCTCAGGCTCGACACCCAAGCGCCGGGCCGCGAGTTTGTACCCAGTCGGATCGGGTTTGCCGACCGTGACGTCCTCGGCCGTAATCATGACGTCAGGCTCCGGTATCCCCGCCGCCGCCATGCGCCGCAACGCCAGTTCCCGCGGGGCGGAAGTGACGATGGCCCATTGGCTGGCTGGCAAGGACCGCAAGAATTTTGCCGCGCCAGCCACTTCCAATACCCCGTCGACGTCGACGACCTCCGCTTCGGTAATCCACGCGGCTTCGGCCTCGGCATCCACCCCGGGCAAGTCCAGGCGCCTGATGGTGTCGATGGCGCGGGCACCGTGAATGGTCGGCAGGAAGCTGTCGACATCGACACCATGACGTACCGCCCAGGTGGTCCAGACCCGCTCGGCGGCGGCAATGGACGTCAGGACGGTGCCGTCCATATCGAACAGAAAGGCACGGTAAGTCGAGTTGAATACAGAGTGATCGAACAAGGAAAAGAACCTCGCAGGTGCCGGACGGATTTGCCCGGCAATGTAGCATCTGCGCGCAGATCAGTTGAGTCGTTTGGACTTGAAGGTCTGGCCCACGCAATCGAGCAGCCCGCCAATCATCCAGGGTTTCTTGATGAACGAGACCGCGTGCCGCACACCTGCGCTTTCAGGGGTTTCGAAACCGGACATGATCATGATCGGCTTGTCCGGCCAGCGATCGCCGAACTGGTTGGCCAGGTCCGCGCCGTTGAGCGTGCCGGGCATGGTGATGTCTGTCAGCAGCATGCCCACCTGTGGCGCATGCTGCTCCAGATATATCGCTGCCGCGTCCGCGCTGATTTGCGGCTCGACGACAAAACCTTCCTCCTGAAGAATTTCACAGAGAAACTCCAGGATCAGCGGGTCGTCCTCAACCACCAGAATCAACCCGCCAGGAAGATCCCCACCCGCCGTCGGTACTCGACTCATGACCGTGCCGCTCCCTGATTGCCTCGATGATTTCGCGGGTTCTGATCCGCCACCTAAAAGGTATGAGCAGCGGAATCGGTGGAAATTCATTTTTGATACAGCCAGATGACCGGCGCCAAGCGTCCGGATCAATCATCGATGTCCCTTTTGGGGATTCAGGTAGTTCGGGGCGACAAAAACCTGTGGGAGCGGGCTTGCTCGCGAAGGCATAGTGTCAGTCGCTATCAATGTTGACTGATACGCCGCTTTCGCGAGCAAGCCCGCTCCCACAGGGTCTGCGGTGCTTGGAATTACTGCGACATTTCGCTTTTTTTCATCGCATCCTTGGACATGGCGTCTTTTTTCATGCCTTCCTTGCTCATGGAGTCTTTGGACATGCCGTCTTTGGACATGGCGTCCCTGGACATCGAATCGGTCTTCTTCATCGCATCCTTGGACATGGCGTCTTTGGACATCGAGTCCTTGCTCATGCTGCCGTTATCGACAGCAGTAGCGGCAACCACAGAGGCAGCGCCAACGGCCAGGCACATGGACAGAACAACAGTGGTCAACTTTTTCATGATGGATCTCCTTGGAGCACGGGTTTGCGGACGGTGAATGTTTCGCACGTTCATCAGCTGCCACCGAACCAGTTGTAGCCCTGGTCTTCCCAGTAGCCGCCGCTGTAGGTGTTGCTGACGAAAATCGCCTGAATGTGTTTGGGGTTCTTGTAGCCAAGCTTGGTGGGCATGCGCAGCTTCATCGGGAAGCCATATTCGCGCGGCAGCACCGCGCCGTCCCAGGTCAGCGCCAACAGGGTTTGCGCATGCAGCGCGGTGGCCATGTCGATGCTGGTGTAGTAGTCGTCGGCGCATTTGAAACCGACGTATTTGGCATCGGTGTCGGCGCCGATGCGCTTGAGGAAATCGCTGAAGCGTACGCCGCCCCAACGCCCGATCGCGCTCCAGCCTTCGACGCAAATGTGCCGGGTGATCTGCTCGGTCTGGGCCATGGCCCTTAGCTCTTCGAGGCGCCAGCTGCGCTTGTCGGCGACCAGGCCGGTGACTTCCAGGCGATAGCCCTCCTCCTCCACCGTCGGCGCTTCGTCGATGTCGTAGAAGGCATTGAAGGGAAACGGCCGGGTGATCATCGATTCGGGATAGGTCGGCGCCATCGCGTTGGGGTTGAACAGCCAGCCTTGCACCCGGTCGTTGAAGCGCGACATGGACGACAGCGCAGTCTCAACACTGTCGTTGTCAGTGATGTTGCAGCCGGACAGCATCGCCACGCCGCCAAGGGTCAGGCCGCGCAACAGGAACGAGCGGCGCGAGCGGTCCTCGATCTGTGGCGCGAGGATCTTGCGGGCATCGGTGAGGATCGAACCCTCGTCCAGCCCGGCTACCTGAATGCGCTTTTTCATACCTGCTCCTTGCGGCCGACGATCATGGCCCACAGCGTTTTTGGAACCAGTGCGACCATCACCAGATGCACCACCACGAAGGCCAC
The DNA here is from genome assembly GCF_019956305.1 of Pseudomonas sp. BF-B-30. Lineage (NCBI taxonomy): Bacteria > Pseudomonadati > Pseudomonadota > Gammaproteobacteria > Pseudomonadales > Pseudomonadaceae > Pseudomonas > Pseudomonas sp. BF-B-30. Next base: position 31,204 of record NZ_JAHBDG010000046.1, read on the forward strand.
CAGCAATGCCATGGCGAAGAAGTGCACGCGGCGTGCGCCCTCGTAGCCGAACAGCAACTCGCGCAGCAGCGGAAACTGCACCGACTTCCACAACACCAGCCCGGAGAGCACCAGCAGGAGGATGTCGACCATCACGAACAGGTATGCAAAACGCTGCACCTGGTTGTAATGATTGAGGTCGGCGTGCCCGAGTTTTCCCCGCAAGGCGGCCCACAGGTCGTGCAACACGCCTTTGGGCGACACCGGGAAGAAACGCCGCTTCAGGCGCCCGCTGAACAGGTTGAAGGCCAGGTAAATCAGACCGTTGATCGCCAGGAACCACATCGCCGCGAAGTGCCATTGCAGCGCGCCTGCCAGCCAGCCGCCGAGGGTGATCGAATTGGGAAAGCTGAAATCGTAGAGCGGCGAGGCGTTATAGATGCGCCAACCGCTGGTGACCATCACCAGCACCGCCAGGGCGTTGAGCCAATGGGTCAGCCGCAGCCAGCGTGGATGGCTGGCCTTGGGTGAAGCAGTTGTCTGCGACATGTCCGGCTCCCGTTTGTTGTTGTTCGTTGGAGCCGAGTATGGAAGCCGGAAGATCGCCAAATCCTCACGCAAAGTTAAATTAAACGTGATAACTCGCTCCTGACGAGCACCGGAAAACCTGTGGGAGCGAGCTTGCTCGCGATGGCGTCGTATCCGGCGATACAACTGCTGAATGACCCACCTCTATCGCGAGCAAGCTCGCTCCTACAGGGTTCTGTGGTGGTCCGTCGGTTGTGCAATTATGGTTAAATGCCGCCCCCGCAAATTGCCGACCCAGACCAATGAACGCAGACGCCCTCTCCACCCTTCACGACCACTTGCTGACGGCACTGGCAACACCCCCCGCCGAAACCCGCCGCCTGTTCCACGGCCGTGGCCGCTGCTGGCCGGGGCTGGAGCAAGTGACCGTGGACTGGTTGCAGGGCGTCGTGCTGGTGGCGCTGTTCAAGGAGCCGGAAGCTGAGCAACTGGAAGGCTTGAAGCAGTTGCTGATGGCGATCACCGAGTCAACGCAATGGGCCCAGTCCGGCGCCCACACCCTGTTGCTGCAACATCGCTACCTGCTGCAAAGCACCACCGAGTGGCTGCTGGGGGACGTCATCGAGGAAATGACCATCACCGAGGGTGGCCTGAAGTACCGGGTGGACCTGGGCCGCAAACAGAACACCGGGCTGTTCCTCGACATGCGCTACGGTCGCGACTGGGTGCGGGCCAATGCCGAGGGAAAACGGGTGTTGAACCTGTTCGCCTACACCTGCGGATTTTCGGTGGCGGCCATCGAAGGCGGCGCGAGCCACGTGGTCAACCTCGACATGTCGAGCCCGGCCTTGAACCGTGGCCGTGACAACCACCGGCTCAACGGCCACGACATGAGCAAGGTCAGTTTCCTCGGCCACGACCTGTTCAAGTCCTGGGGCAAGGTGATCGGCAAAGGCCCGTACGACCTGGTGATCATCGACCCCCCATCGTTCCAGAAAGGCAGCTTCCTGCTGACCAAGGACTACCAGCGAGTGTTGCGCCGATTGCCGGAATTGCTCAGCCCCCAGGGTACCGTGCTGGCATGCATGAACGACCCGGCCTTCGGAGCTGATTTCCTGATCGATGGCGTGACACACGAGGCGCCAAGCCTGCGGTTCGAGCAACGGCTGGAGAATCCGCCGGAGTTTCCGGATACCGATCTCGAGTGTGGGTTGAAGGCGTTGGTGTTTCGGCAGTAACACCGAGTCATGCCCTTCGCGAGCAGGCTCGCTCCCACAATGGAATGCAGTTCACTGTGGGAGCGAGCCTGCTCGCGAAGGCAGCGGCCTGGTCAACCGGACAATCCGGATTAACGCGGCCGCAACACCAGTGCAAACAACTCGCCATGTCCGTTCACGTTGAGCTTGTGATAGAGGTTGCGTCGATGCACTTTCACCGTCTCAGGTGAGATGCCCATTTGCTGGGCGATGGCCTTGCTGGAGAACCCCTGGAGAATCAGGCGCGCGGTTTCGATTTCCCGCAGGGTCAGGCGTGCGTCGAAGCGATCGAGCAAGGTCGCCAGATCGCCGGCCGGTGGTTCGGCGACAGGCCCTTCCGGTGGCAGCAAATCCAGGTGTCGGCGCATCGCCGCCAGCACCCAGTCACGCACGCACAGCAGACGGCCCTGCTCCTCGAGGCTGAAGCGTGTCGAACGCCCCAGGGACAGGCCGAGCACGGCGCCATCGACGTTGACCATGAACTGCAATTCGTCCCCACCGACCACGGTGCTGAAGTAACTCAGGTAGTACTCACTGTGCTGGAACTGGTCGGGGGCCACCGAATCAAGGCTGTGCAAGCCGTCGGCGATGCCGGCGCAAGCGGCTTGATAGAACGGATCAAGCAGGTACATGCCGGCCCGGTAGTCCGCCAGCTCTTCCTGCTCAGCACTGTTGCCCTTGGCATCGAAGTCAATCAGCAGGCGCGGCACATGCCCCGGGCGCATCAGCGCCACCAGCGCGTTATCCAGCGGCACCAGCAAGCGCAGGGTATCGACCAGTGCACGCCAGAAACTGTCCTGCCCCACCGCCGTAAAGACCCGCGCCAGCCCCTGATGCACCGGCAACTCTTTCAACAACGCGTCCACGCACTACCCCTTTTGAGTAACCCATGATGGGAATGGGTGAAGGCCACCCCGGTCGATACGCTGCAAACTCCTGATTACCACCGGCCGCAACAGGCCAGGAGTGCCGCATCATGAGTCGTCACCGCTTGTATTTCAATCTGGGGTTGGGTGCCTGTCTGGCGGTTTCGCTGTCGGCTTTTGCGGTCGAAGCCCCGACCGTGCACGTGTACAACTGGTACGACTACATTGGTCCCACCACCCTGCAGGACTTCAAGCGTGACACCGGGATTGCACCGGTCTACGACACCTTCGACAGCGCCGAAGTGCTCGAAGGCAAGTTGCTCACCAGCCGCAGCGGCTACGACGTGGTGGTGGCCAGCAACTTCAGTTTGCCCACGCTGATCAAGGCCGGCGCCCTCGCCCCCCTGCCCCGTGCGCAGATGCCGGACTTCAAGAACATGGACACCGAACTGCTGGCGAAACTGGCCAACAACGATCCGGGCAACCAGTACGCCGTACCCTACCTGTGGGGCACCAACGGTATCGGCTACAACATCGATAAAGTGCGCGCGCTGCTGGGTGACAAGGCGCCGGTGGATTCCTGGGACCTGGTGTTCAAGGAAGAGAACCTGGCGAAACTCGGCGAATGCGGCGTGGCCATGCTCGACTCGCCGTCGGAGATGCTGCCGGTTGCCCTGCACTACCTCGGCCTGCCGCCCAACAGCACCAACCCCGAGGACTACAAGAAGGCCGAAGCGCTGCTGCTGAAACTGCGTCCGCACATCGCCTACTTCAACTCGTCGAAGTTCATCAGCGACCTGTCCAACGGCAACATCTGCGTGGCGGTGGGCTGGTCCGGCGCGATGCTTGAAGCCAAATCCACCGCCGAGCAGGCCGGCAACGGCGTGAAGATCGCCTACAGCTTGCCGAAGGAAGGCGCGCCGGTGTGGTTCGATACGCTGGTGCTGCTCAAGGACGCTCCGCACCCGGAACAAGGCTTGGCCTTCATCGACTACCTGATGCGCGCCGAAGTCATCGCCCCGGTCAGTGACCACCTCAACTACCCCAACGGCAACCGCAGCGCCACCACGCTGGTGGCCGAAGCGACCCGCAGCAACCCGGCCGTCTATCCGCCCGCCGAAGCCATGGCCACCTTGTTCACCCTCCAGCCACTGCCACCCGCTACCGAGCGCGTGCGCACGCGGATCTGGAGCAAGGTCAAAAACGGTCAATAAACACACCGCATGTCCCTGTGGGAGCGGGCTTGCTCGCGAAAGCGGTGTGCCAGCCAACATTATTGGCGACTGATACGACGCTTTCGCGAGCAAGCC
>NZ_JAHBDG010000047.1:0-34880 GCF_019956305.1 Pseudomonas sp. BF-B-30
GGAGTCTCGTCGGCAGCGTCAGCTGTGTATAAGAGACAGACTGATACACCGCCTTCGCGAGCAAGCCCGCTCCCACAGGTTTCCGGCCAGGCCAATGATTAGAAGCCCCAGCGCAGCAACAACAGCACCAGCACGACCAGGAACACCGTCTCCCCCACCATCAGCAGAATCGGCTTGATCCCGACCGCTGCCAGCTCGCGCAAGCGGGTCTTCATGCCCAGGGCACTGATGGAAATCACCAGGCACCAGCGCGACAGTTCGTTGACCGATCCCTGCACCGCAGGCGCTATCCATCCGGTGCTGTTGATGCAGGCCAGAATCAGAAAACCGACGGCGAACCACGGCAACAGCGGCGGGCGCTTGCCGGTCGGATCGGCGCCTTGCATGCGGGTGATCATCGCTGCAGTGACGATCACCGGCAGCAGCATCGCAACGCGCATCAGCTTGACCACCGTGGCCGTGTCGCCGGTCTCGGTCGACATGCTGTAGCCGGCACCGACCACCTGGGCCACGTCGTGGATCGTGGCGCCGAGGAACACACCCGCCACCTGCGGCGACAACTGCAGCCAGTTGGCGATCATCGGATAGACAATCATCGCCAGAGTCGACAACGCCGAAACGCCGATGACGGTGAACAGGGTCGCCCGCTCTTTCTGCGGATGGTTCGGCAGCGCCGCTGCCAGCGCCAAGGCCGCCGAAGCGCCACAGATGGCCGTCGCGCCGCCGGTGAGCATGCCGAACAGGCGCTGGAAGCCCAGGGCCTTGGCGGCGATCACAGACACGCTGATGGTCACCACCACCAGGATCACCACCAGTGCAATCGGCTTCCAGCCCAGCGCGGCCATTTGCTCCAGGGTGATGCGCATGCCCAGCAGCGCCACGCCGATGCGCAGCACGGTGCGGGCGGTGAACTCGATACCGGCCTTGCAGGGGCCGTCATCGGCGAGAAAATTCAGGGCCATGCCCAACAGCAAGGCAAACAGCATGACCGGCGCACCGTAGTGTTCGGACAAGAACGACGCGGCGGCCGCGACAATCAGACTGACGATAAACCCAGGTGCCAGTTCGCGCGTGCGACTGTGGATACGGGTAAGAGCAATGGCGCTCATGGCGCGGACTCCTCGGATGCGATAACGATAAACGCCTGGCCGTCGATGATCTCGACCGGGTAGTTGGTGACTTTGACCTGCCTGGAGTTGAGCAGGTAGCCGCTGTGCAAATCGAAGCGCAAACCATGGGCGAGGCATTGGATCACCCGGCCTTCAAGACGCCCCCCGCATAGGGAAGAGCCCTGGTGCGGGCAGCTGTCGTCAATGGCAAACAACTGCCCGTCGACGTTGAACAGCGCCAGGCTTTTGTCTTCGAACTCGAACAGCGCCCGGCCTCCAGCCTGCGGGTGTTTGCCGGCTGGCACGGGAATGCGTCGGGTCATGCTGGCTGCCGCTCGCGATCACTTTCCTTGAGGGCTTCGGTCATGGCCGCGAGCAGCGCCTGAGCAGGTTGTGCGCCGATCACCGTCATGCGGTTATCGAACTTGAAGCTCGGCACGCCACTGGTCGCGTCGGGGGATCCTTCAAACGGCGTGGCATCGCCCTTCAGGCAATCGAGCACCCCGTCCGGAGCGACGCCGCAGGAGCGGGCAATGGCAAGCAAGGTCTCACGGCAACCGAGGTTTTCACGTCTCAGGAAATAAGCGGCGAACAGTCGCTCGAGCAACATTTCACGCTGACTGGCATTGCCCAGTGCGCTGGCACGCTCGAACAAACGATGGGCGTCCGCGGTGTTGGGCATCGTCTCGATACGGCTGAGGTCGATGGCCAGTCCAACCGCCCCGGCAGCCTGCTGTACCTGATTCTGGCGCATGGTCATTGCGTCGGCATTGCCCAGGCGCTTGCGGTAGAAATCGGCGAAAGGTTCACCTTCTACCGGTATCTGGGGCAGCAACTGCACGCCATGCCACACCGTGGTGATCTGCACATCCGGGTGACGACTGCGAAACTGCACCTGCGCATGCTCCAGCTGGCGTTTGCCGATCAGGCACCAGGGGCAGATAAAATCGAAAAACACATCAATACGTAAACGACGACTCACAACTTCACCTCTATCCCGGCTGCACTGACAGGCTCAGGCACGCTCTGACCCTCAAGCCGGGCGATATCTTTTTGGTAATGACACTTGGCATAGAAAAACACCGCTGCCGCCGCGAGGCTGACCAGTGGCACTAATTGGAAAGCGGCATGCAGCCCGATGAGGTCGGACACACGGCCAGTCAGGAACGGCCCGGGTGCCAGCCCCAGCAGGTTATTGGCCAGGGTCAGCGTGGCGAACGCCGTACCGTGGACGGAGTAATGGGTCAGGTTGGCAACCATCGCACCGGCGGGGCCGGTGGTGCCGGTGGCAATCGCCATGCCCAGACAGACCAGCGCCAGTTGCACAGGCCCTGCCGACAATGCGAACGCTGCCGACAGCAACAGGCAACTGCCCAGGCAAAAACCAATGGCCAGGCTGACCTTGCGCTCCGGCGAGTTCCGACACAGGCGATCGCTGAGCATGCCGCACAGGATCATCCCCGCACCGCTGCACAACACGATGATTGCCGCCATGCCACCGGCCTTGTCGGTAGGCATGTCGTAGTAGCGGTTGAGGTAGCTGGGAATCCACACCATCACCGTACCGCCGACGAACAACTGCAAGCCGCTGGCGATGTAGGTCGACACCACCGAACGGCTGGACCACAGCGTGCGCAGCGGACGCTTGACCGCGGCAGCCGTCTTGTTCGCAATCTGCGCGGCACGTCGTGGCGCTATGCGCGCTTCCTTGACGATGAGCGGATAGAGCATCGCCAGCACCAGGCCAAACAGCGACATGCCGGCGAACGACCAGCGCCAGCCCAGCTTGGCGGCAATCGCACCGCCCAAAGCCATGCCCAACACCGAACCGAACATGCCGCCGGCCATGAAGGCACTGGCCAGGGTGGCCCGCATGTGTTTGGGGAACACCGAAATCACCACCGCGATGCCCACGCTGCCGTAGGCGGCTTCGCCGACGCCGACCATGAACCGCGCAATGAACATCTGCTGGTAGTCCTGAGCCAGCGCGCAACCCAGGGTCGCCACGCTCCACAGGAAAGCCATCAGCGCCAGGCTCTTGACCCGACCGAAGCGGTCGGCCATCAACGACAGGGGAAATGTCAGCAGGCCGACCATCAGGGCAACGATGCCGCTAAGCAGACCCAGTTGTCCGTCGCTCAACGCCCACTCAGTCTTGAGCAGGGGGAATACCGCGTTCAGTACCTGACGCGACATGTAATCGGAAATCAACAGACCGAACGTCAGGGCAAAGACGATCCAGGCATATTGGCGCGCAACGCCGACTCCGCAGGAGTCGTCATCGTCAGCGGCTATTGGGTGAAAGGCCATGCAGCCTCCTCAAGAGCTTTGTTTTATTTTTCTTATCAAGCGTGTAACGGTCAGGCGGACGAGAGGTCACGGCCTCTCGCCCCGACCCTAGGTCAACCGCGTTGCGGTACACCTTTCTGCCCAACCTTGCGGTTGGGGGCCATGCCGTTGGCCAACAGGGTTTCTTCGATGGTTTCGTACTGCACGCCGATGCGGTAGATCTCGCGGGCTTCTTTGCCGGTGGCGATTTCACGACCCAGTTCATGGGCAATGCGCACGGTTTGCTGGATCTGTGCAACCGAGCCGAAACGATCGCCCTTGTGATCAATGATAGTGTCTTCATTGCCCACGCGCGGGTGCATGCCCATGGCCATCGACATGGTGTTGAACGGCATGACGTTCTTGAGCAGCGATTCGGAGGTCAGGGTGCAACCGTCCGGCGCGCGGTGGATGAAGTTGAAAAAGTTGAACGGGTTCGGGCCGTCGAAACCGCCGCCGATGCCGATCCAGGTCAGGTTCAGCGGGCCCTTGTAGATGCCCCTGCGCACTAGGCGCTCGAGGGTTTCCATGGCGTGCATGCCGGTCAACTGGAAGTGTGGCTGGATGCCGTTCTCCATAAGGCGCTTGAGGTGCTCGGCCACCCAGGCCGGACCTGCCGGTACGGTCATTTCGCTGTAGGCGGCGTGGATCAACGGGTTGTCCAGGGAGGTGCCCTTCAGGTACTCCGGATACAACAGTTCCATGATGTTCATTTGCGTGGTGTTGATCGCGACCGTGACCTGATCCGGTTTCGGCGTCAGCTCGGCCAGCATGTGGCGAGTGTCGTCGGACAGCCACTTGGCCGCTTCGCCATCGCTTTCCGGAGCGAAGGAAATCGAGCCGCCGACCTGGATGATCATGTCTGGCACGGCTTCACGCACACCGGCGATCAGCTCGTTGAACTTCGACAGGCGCTTGGAGCCCTTGCCGTCCAGTTCGCGCACATGCAGGTGCAGCACGGTGGCGCCGGCTTCATAGCATTCGACCGCTTTCTGGACTTGCTCATCCATGGTCAACGGGATGTCTTCCGGGAAGTCTTCCGGCATCCACTCCGGGCCGTACGGGGCCACGGTAATGACTACCTTTTCCATGTTTTCCGGGTGCAGGGAATCGTCGAAGAATTGCATGGTTAACTCCAGTTCTTATGCCAGTTCTTATGATTGTTCCGCCCACCCGGGGTCGTGCCGGGCAGACGTGTTTACGAGTGCGAATGCTGCGAGTGCGGATGCAGGTGGCGTTCGATCAGAACGTCTTGTCGCCGATAATCCCGGCACGCTCCATCTTGCGATGGCACGGCGGGTAGTCCATGACGGCGTAATGCTGGGTACTGCGGTTGTCCCAGATGGCGATGCTGTTGGGCTTCCAGCGCCAGCGCACCTGATACTCAGGGATGTACGCCTGGCTGATCAGGTAACGCAGCAACTCGCCGGCGCCGGGGTTGGCGTCCTGGCCGAAGCGCACCCGCTCAGGGGTGTGGTAGTTGCTGAAGTGGGTGGTGAAAGCGTTGACGAACAGCACCTTCTCGCCGGTTTCCGGATGGGTGCGCACCACCGGGTGTTCGGCGTCCGGGTACATCGCCTTGAGCGCCAGGCGTTTTTCAATCGGCATGGCGGCACCGAAGCTCGCTTCGATGCTGTGGCGGGCACGCAGGTCGGCGATCTTGACCTTTACGTCTTCCGGCAAATTCGCATAGGCCTGGACCATGTTGGCCCACATGGTGTCGCCGCCCACTGGCGGGCATTCCACGCAACGCAGCACGCAGCCCATCGGCGGTGCTTCGCGCCAGGTGGCGTCGGTGTGCCAGGCGTTTTCATAGCGGTCCATCGGCTGGTCAGGATTCTTGTAGATCTGCACCAGCCCCGGATGCTCCGGATCACTGCCGGCCACCGGATGATCCTCCAGCTCGCCGAAGCGCCGGGCGAAGGCCACGTGCTCGGCGCGGGTGATGTCCTGATCACGCAGGAACACCACGCGGTGCTTGAGCAACTGGGCACGAATCTCGGCAAACAGACCATCGTCATGCACTGCGTCGGCCAGGTTGACGCCGATCAGTTCGGCGCCAATGCTGCAGGTCAATTGTTCGACTTTCATGGCTGGCCGCTCCTTAAACGACGAAAATCGATGAGCCGGTAGTCTTGCGCGATTCAAGGTCGCGATGGGCCTGCACGGCGTCCTGCAGGGCGTAGTGCTGGTTGATCTCGATCTTGATCCGGCCGCTGCCGACATGGTCGAACAACTCACCCGCCAGGGCGGCTTTTTCCGCAGGGTCGCTGATGTAGTTGGCCAGGGCAGGACGGGTCAGGTACAGCGAACCTTTCATCGCCAGCATCACCGGGTCGAACGCCGGGATCGGGCCGGACGCGGTACCCACGCAGACCATCAGGCCACGGGGTTTCAACGAATCCAGCGAACCCATGAAGGTGTTCTTGCCAACGCTGTCGAACACCACGTTGACGCCCACGCCATCGGTCAGTTCGCGAACGCGAGCGGCGACGTCTTCATGGCTGTAATTGATCGTATGGTCGCAACCGTGAGCCCGGGCGATTTCCGCTTTTTGCTCGGTCGAAACCGTGCCGATCACGTTCAGGCCCAGCAACTTGGCCCACTGCGAAACGATCAGACCGACACCGCCAGCGGCGGCATGCAACAGAATGCTGTCGCCCGGTTTGAAGTCGTAGATGCGGCGCATCAGGTACGAGGACGTCAGGCCACGCATGGTCATCGCGGCAGCGGTCTCGAAGCTGATGGTTTCCGGCAGCTTGATCAGCGGCGCGGCCGGGATCAGGCGCTCGGTGCTGTAGGCGCCGAGGGTGTTGAGGAAACCGGTGTAGGTGACGCGATCACCGACCTCGACGTTGGTGACCCCTTCACCAACGGCCTGGACTACGCCAGAGGCCTCGACGCCCATGCCGTTGGGCATCGGAATCGGGTAGGTACCGTTACGGAAATAGGTGTCGGCATAGTTCAGGCCAACCGCCACATGACGAAGGCGAACCTGGCCGGGACCGGGTTCGCCGACTTCGACGTCCTCATAACGTAGAACTTCGGGACCACCGGTTTCGTAGAAGCGTACGGCTTTGGCCATTTTTCTTATTCTCCAATCTGCATATGGGCGTGTTGCATCGAATTGCGCTGATTGGACTGTAGGACGAGGCCCTTTGAGACGCTTCTCATCAGACGACAATGGCTTTTCATTTGGTGACAGGCAGAAACGGGATCGTTCTAGCCGGTCCGGTCGTCACCTGCGCTATCATCGCCCGCCTCGATGCCCCAAGAGCCTTGACCCCGGATGTCCGAAGCACTGCCACTGTCCAACGATCACCCAGCCCTGCCGCCGGTCTTGGCCGGCCCGCTGTTGCGGCGTCTTGAGCCCATGCGGCTGGTGCTGTGGCTGGTGGGTTCCCGGGCGCTGGCGCTGACCTTGCGCTTGCAGGGCGTCGGCGATATCCGACTCGATGCCGGGCAATGCACAGTGATTGCGGTGGGGGCTCATGCCTTTGTGCACTTGATCGATGTGCAACTCGATTGCGCCCTGCCCCGGGATGAGTCGATCGACTATGACCTGCTGATCGATGGCACAGAAAAAGGCATCGCCGACTGGGCACCGCACCTGCTGTATGGCGATGCCCATTGCCCGAACTTCGTCCTGCGCGCACGGGTCGATCAGTTGCTGCACGGTTCTTGCCGCAAACCTCATCACCCGGCGACAGACGGCTTGCTGTGCGTCGACCGGTTGCTGGCCCAGGAACACGCGGCAAAGGACCGCCCGGCACTGCTGATGATGACTGGCGATCAGGTCTACGCCGACGATGTCGCGGGGCCGATGTTGCGGGCGATTCACGCCTTGATCGAGCGTCTGGGCCTGTTCGGGGAGCACCTCGAAGGCGCGGTGGTCAGCGACAGCGCCAGGCTCTACGAGCATCCGGCCAGTTACTACCACCGCGCGGATCTGCTGCCGGCACTGCAAAGCAATGAAACCCTGCGCGAGCGATTTTTCGGTGGCGCGCGCAAGCCGATTTTCACCAGCAGCAGCGCCGACAATCACCTGGTGACCTTCGCCGAAGTCATGGCCATGTACTTGTTGGTCTGGTCGCCAGTGCCCTGGACCCTGATCGCGCCCCAGGCACCGACGCTGACGCCGCAAAGGCTCAAGCGCTACGCCCTTGAGCAGACGCGCATCGATGCCTTCAAGACAGGCCTTGGCAACGTCGCGCGGGCACTGGCGCATCTGCCGACGCTGATGATTTTCGACGACCACGACATCACCGATGACTGGAACCTTTCCGCGCAATGGGAGGAAACGGCCTACGGCCATCCGTTCTCCCGGCGCATCATCGGCAACGCGCTGCTGGCGTACATGTTGTGCCAGGGCTGGGGCAACAACCCGGATGCGTTCACTACCCTGCTGGAAAAGTCCGGAGCCTTGAGCGACAGTGCGCGCGACCTTCACCTCGACAGCACGGTTCAGGATGACTTGATCAGTGATCTGCTGAAGTTTCAGCACTGGCATTACGTGCTGCCGACCACCCCGGCCATGGTGGTGATCGACACCCGCACCCGGCGCTGGCGCAGCGAGATGAACCTCAAGCAGCCTTCCGGTTTGCTCGACTGGGAAGCCCTGAGCGAACTGCAACAGGAACTGCTGGACCACCCGAGCGCAATCATCGTTTCACCGGCACCGATCTTCGGCGTCAAACTGATTGAAACCGTGCAGCGGGTATTCAGCTGGTGCGGTTATCCACTGCTGGTGGACGCGGAAAACTGGATGGCCCATCGCGGCGCGGCACAGGTGATCCTGAACATTTTCCGCCACTCGCGCACCCCGGGTAACTACGTAGTGCTGTCGGGCGATGTGCACTATTCCTTCGTCTACGAAGTGCTGATCCGCCACCGCAAGGCCGGACCGCGCATCTGGCAGATCACCAGCAGCGGCATCAAGAATGAATTCCCGCCCAGCCTGCTCGAGTGGTTCGACCGCCTCAACCGCTGGCTGTACTCGCCACGCTCACCGTTGAACTGGCTGACCAAGCGTCGACGCATGCGCATCGTGCCCCACGTGCCCGAACACGCCGAAGCGGGTGAGCGGCTATGGAACTCGGCGGGGATCGGCCAGGTGTATTTCAATGACCTGGGACAGCCGCAGACCATCTATCAGCACAATTCGAACGGCTCACCGAAGACCCGGATGATTGCGCCGGCAAGCGATGATTGAGGCAGAGAAGACACCACAAAAAACTGTGGAAGCGACGGTGCGGCGATCTGACCTGCTCCGGGCGGCGTACCGACGAATGCTGTCTGTCAGACTCTACAATTGTGACTGTCATACCGCCTTCGCGAGCAGGCTCGCACACACTGGATTTCTGGCGTATACACTTCTTGTGCTATTTCCAGATCCTGTGGGCCTGCTCGCGAAGAGGCCAGTTAAATATTGGGGGAATCCATTCTGTAACCCGCCCCCGGCGTACCTTCATGGAGTGCCACCTGAATTTTCGAATACAAGGCATTCGCCTCAGCAGTGGTGATTGATCGCGAACAATCACGCAGTACAACACGTAGTAGCACATTCTCCTGCCCCGGCAGCAATCCGAGGCGATCAATGGCCTGCAGAGGCAGTTCTGTGAACGCCCAGCGCCCTTTGATCTGCATTTCCTCGATCCAATCTGAACAATCGCCAGCTGCCTGCAACATCCTTTCAGTCAACACCTCCTCGCTCAGCCCCGGCGTTACCGCTAACGAAATATCTCGAGTAATCGAAGGCAACCGAGAGACGGCGCTCCACAGATTCAGATCATGCATCTGTGCCTGTACTCGTTCGTTCTGATCACGTAGCAAACGAATATCCGGGATGCCTTTGCGCAGCATGGTCAAGCGATCCAATCCCATTCCCAGCGCCAGTCCTCCATGACGCAAAGGATCGATCTTCAGTCGCTCCAATAATGATTTGGCAATTCGACCGCACTCCAGAACCTCGACAGGGACGCCGTCATTCAACAGGTTTACTTCGATCCCGCCCTCAGTGTAGTGATGCGGACTATCACTGTAGATCCAAGGCATATCTGGCACGGCAGATTTAAGGATATCGCCGACCAAGCAAAGTAAATGCTCATGCGTCGACAAATCAGGATCACCGAGCACCCAGATATCCATCTGATGGGGTTCCGCACAATGCCAACGATCCCGGCTGTCGCGACGAAAAGTGATACCAGGCGCGGCCAATAATATTGACTGCCCCGGTTGCCGTAGCTGGGCAGCTCGCTGAAGCGCTGCTGGAATTTGACTGGTGGTTTGCGTTCGCAGCAACGAACACTCATCGACCCAGCGGGTGTGTGCACTTCCGAGGGTGATTTCTGCTGGGTCATAACCGAGCAATCCGTAGTTTTCTTCAGCGGAGACAATTCTCGGCCCCGTCTGCACTTGCGCTTGTGGCCAGCCTTTATCCGTTAATCCTTGAAGGACCTCCTTGAGTAATAATCGAATGGCGTGATCGGGTGCAGCGGGTTCTGTTAGATCAGCCAGTAACAAGGCTTGGTGTACGGACGTATCCGTCAGATATTTCTTTGATTCCTGCACTAAACAACCCCCTTACTAACAATTGAATGTAGCCCCCCGTAAAAAGAGTCCCGTAGACCAACCTAACGATTTCAGATCGTCCTTCACAACCAAATTCGGTGAAAAACTAAATTTTCAGAAGAGGACTACAGCCACTACTTACACAAATAACCAAGAGCCTCTCACAAGACACTTCAAAAGCATCATTAGTTCTAAAAAACCTCAAGCAACCTATTTAATACATCAAAAAAAACCTGTGTTAATTATTTCGCCCCCTCAGGACCACCAGGGAGCACAAAACCAACAAAATGAAAAAGGACGATCAAATGAAAAAGAAAAATGTCGTTAAAGAAAAGCTCACCCGCATAACTTCCGGCCCGGAAAATTTTGGCTGGGCGCCGTTAGCTTGGGCTCATACTGAAGAGTAAATGATGAAAATGGGCGTCAAGATCACTCTTGCCGCCCACCGACAAAAAAGGAGGTACCAATGTTATCCAGAACGATGATAACAACGCTCTTTGGTCAAGAAGAGCCTTCCATAATTGCGGACTTTGAGGAGTTCCTCCAAGAGTGCTCTAATTTAGGATTCAAGACACTCAACATTTCTGACATCGACAGACTCCCCAAAAACAGCATCATCTTTTCATTCACTAATGATGCAGCGAAAAAGACATTTGAAATTGCGAAAAATACCAAACACAAAAAAAGCATCTTTTGTGCAACACAAGTATTCGAGCCTACTTTAAAAGCAGCACTTTATAGTTTGAATCTGTTATTGATAAGCGACTTTCAACAAGCGCTAAGCACACAAAGACGTGTACTGAACATGCTCAATTCACACAACTCATTTTTCTTGACCGGAAATGACGCTGACGCGCAAATAACGATAGCCCCTCACGCTCAGCCTTATGCTTTGATTACCGAGGATATAGAAAACGATTTCATTCAGTCCGTGGCGGAGTTTTTTGAAGTCCATTATGCTCACATGAAGCCACAAGAGCCGAGTCCGTTTTCCTTTCACGGAACATTAAAAATATCCGGAACACTTACAGTTCTTAGAAGACCCAACCCAGCTTTACCAGAAGGCTTAAATACTTCTTTAAAATGGTTGAATGATCGCATATCTGAAGAAGGCGCACTATTGACCATTGAAGAAAACACAATCACCTCACTGAAAATAAATGGCAATGAACACATAAAACTATTGGATCTTGCAGCAGGACCTAGAGGCCTCAAGCTGACTGAGTTTGCTATTGGAGTAAACGAAACAATCGCAAATAGCATTGACTACAAAATCAACTCTCAATTAAACGAAGGAATTAATGGCGTTCATATAGCAATTGGGGACGGTTCCTCTGGCTATCACATAGATTTCCTGAGCCCAGCAGTAAAGGTAAGCCCAACTCACAACTGAGCCAACCTAATCGCTCTCACTACAACCACCCACATCACAGCGATGTCTAAAAACTGACACTATAAAAGGGCTTACAGAAATGATAAGCAGTGACGCACGGCAAGTTACCGATGGACCTCAAGGCGCACAGGCCGGCAGATTCTGGTGTACCTGCAGGCTTGCCCGCGATAAGACCAGCACATCCAGCATCAATGCTGACTGAAGCACCGCTTTCGCGAGCAGGTTCACACCCACAATTGATCGGTGTCTCTCATGAACCTCACCCGAACCTTGATCATCGGCAACTCCGGCTCGGGCAAGAGCTGGCTGGCGCAGCGGCTGGCCGAGCAACTGCGTGTGCCCTGGACCGATCTCGACCGGATTCACTGGCTGTCCGACGAACACAGCATCCCCCGCCCCCGAAATGAAGCGCTGGGAATGGCGCGGATCGCTGCCGATGAAGAGCGCTGGGTGATCGAAGGGGGTTACGGCTGGATCGTCAGTGAAATCCTCCACCGGGCCACGGCGTTGATCTGGCTGTGTATCGATGACGTCGATTGCGTTGCCAACATTCGCCGGCGGGAAGCCAACGATGACGAACGATTCATTGCAATGCTGGAGTGGGCTAGCAACTATCGCACCCGTGACGACTCAAGTGGATTTGCGGCGCATCAGCGGATGTTCGATGACTTTGGTGCCTCGAAGATCCGCCTGACCAATCGGGTTGAAATCACCGACTTCGCTTCAGAAGCAGGAATATTACCCATCGGTTAAAGCACAAAACCTGTGGGAGCGAGCTTGCTCGCGATGACGGCAACACATTCGACATCAATGGTGACTGACCCATCGCTATCGCGAGCAAGCTCGCTCCCACAGGTATTGCGGTGCCCAGGGAGCGTATTTCAAGCCACCTTCACCACACCACTCACCCCCCTGACAATCATCTCCACCTCCCGCTCATCAAGGGTCAGCGGCGGCAGCAGGCGAATGGTTTTCCCCCGCGTGACATTGATCAGCAAGCCTTGATCCCGGGCGGCGATCAGGCTCAGGTCGCGGATCGGTTGCTTGAGTTCGATGCCGATCATCAGGCCCTGGCCGCGTATTTGCGAGACGTTCGGGTTGCCCGCCAGTTCTGTGCGCAATCTTTCGAGCAGGCGCGCCCCCTGACGCCGGGCGTTTTCCAGCAGCCCTTGTTCTTCAACGATATCCAGCACGGTGCATCCGACTCGGCAGGCCAGCGGATTACCGCCGAACGTGCTGCCGTGGCTGCCCGGCGTGAAGAGTTCGGCCGCCTTGCCACGGGCCAGGCAAGCGCCGATGGGCACGCCGTTGCCCAGGCCTTTGGCCAGGGTCATGACGTCCGGGACGATGCCTTCGTGCTGGAACGCGAACCACTGGCCGGTGCGGCCGATGCCGGTCTGGATCTCATCGAGCATCATCAGCCATGAGCGCCGGTTGCACAGTTCCCGCACGGCCTTGAGATAACCCGGCGGCGCCAGTTGCACGCCGCTTTCGCCCTGGATCGGCTCCATCAGGATCGCCACGATCCGCGAGCCAAAGGCCTGTTGCACCTTGTCCAGCGCGCCGAGGTCGCCGAACGGCACTTTGACGAAATCCCCCGGCAGCTTGTTGAAACCCAGGCGCACCGCCGGGCCATCGCTGGCAGACAAGGTGCCTAGGGTGCGGCCATGGAACGCATTCTCCATGACCACCACCAGCGGCTGCTCGATGCCCTTGTGCCAGCCATGCAGCCGGGCGATTTTCAGTGCGGTTTCGTTGGCTTCGGCCCCGGAGTTGTTGAAAAACGCCCGGTCCATGCCCGCCAGCTGCGTCAGTTTCTGCGCCAGCCGTTGCTGCCAGTCGATGCTGTAGAGGTTGGAGGTGTGCAGCAGCAACCCGGCCTGCTCGGTAATGGCGGCAACGATTTTCGGATGGGAGTGGCCGACGTTGGTCACCGCCACACCGGCGACCGCATCCAGGTATTCGCGACCGGCCTGATCCCACAGGCGAGTGCCCAGGCCCTTGTTGAAACTCAAGGCCAGGGGTTGGTAAGTGCTCATCAGGCAGGCGGCGGTCATGACATCAAGCTCCAGCAAGGGTCGGTGTTTTTGCAGTATGGTTAGCCACCAGAGCTGGATAAACACCGTAAAACTTCAATCATTTAAAAGCAGAGCTTGATAATGGATTTATTCCAGGCAATGACCGTCTACGTGAAAGTGGTGGAGACCGGCAGCATGACCGCCGCCGCCTTGCAGTGTGAAATGTCCACGACCATGGTTGGCAATCACCTCAAGGCCCTGGAGCAACGGCTGGGTGTGCGCCTGCTCAACCGCACGACGCGGCGCCAGCGGCTGACCGAGTTCGGCGCCGCGTATTACCAGCGCTGCCTGGAGGTGCTGGGGTTGGTGGCCGATTCCGAGCGACTGGCCGAGCAGGCTCTGGACGAACCGAGCGGCACCTTGCGCATCACCGCGCCCCTGACCTTCGGGACCGAGCGCCTGGCCCCGGCATTGAGTGAGTTCAGCCGGCAAAACCCGCGGGTGAAACTCGACGTGGTGCTGACCAACCGACGCCCGGATCTGCTGGAAAACGGCCTCGATGTAGCGTTTCGCCTCGGGGCGCTGGAGCCCTCCAACCTGATCGCCCGCCCGCTGATCGACTACACCCTGACCATGTGTGCGTCACCGGACTACCTGGCCCGTCGCGGCACTCCGCAAACACCTGAAGACTTGCGCCATCACGACTGCCTGTCCTTTGCCTATCCGGCCGGAGATGACTGGCAATCGGTGCAAAAGGAATGGCGCCTGGCCGGTCCCGATGGCGAAGTCAGCGTGGGGGTCGGCGGGCCGATGCTGATCAACAGTTCCGCCGGACTGCATCAAGCGGCGCGCACCGGCATGGGCATCGTGATGATGCCCGACGCCTTGGTCGAGCAGGACCTCAAGGACGGAAAGCTGTTGGCCTTGATGCCCGATTACTGTCCGCCCAGCCGGCCGATGCACCTGGTCTATGCCCAGGATCGCCACCGTTTGCCGAAGTTGCGCCGTTTCGTCGAATTCGCCATGCAGCTGTGGGGCAAGCACTGATCCGCTGACCGACGATTCAGTGCCAGGGTCGTCGATTCCCCATTCACTACATCCCCGCCTTCACCAACACCGGCTGTTCCTGATAACGATCCGGGTACAACTGCTTCAACTGCGCCACTTTTGGCAAATCGTTGATCACGATGTATGGATAGGTCGGATGCTCGGTCAGGAAATCCTGATGCTCCTCCTCCGCCGGGTAGAAACCGTTGAAGGTTTCAAGCTTGGTCACGATCGGTTTGTCGAAGACATGCGCGGCATCGAGCTGGGTGATATAGGCCTGTGCGACCCGCTGCTGCTCAGCGTTTTTGGTAAAGATCGCCGAGCGGTACTGGGTGCCGCTGTCCGGGCCCTGGCGGTTGAGTTCGGTCGGGTTGTGCGCCACGGAAAAGTAGATCTGCAGCAAGGTGCCATAGCTGACCTGGGCTGGATCGAACGCGACTTCGACCGACTCCGCATGGCCGGTATTGCCGTTGCTGACGCGCTCGTATTGCGCGGTATTGGCCGCCCCGCCCGCGTAGCCGGAGACGGCGTTCTTCACGCCTTTGACATGCTGGAACACCCCCTGGACGCCCCAGAAGCAGCCGCCGGCGAACACCGCGGTTTCGCTGCGGGCCTGGGTGGTTTCATCAAGGGCCGGCGGTGGAAGGATGACCGCCTTTTCGGCACCGCCGAAAGAGAAGGCCGAGCATTGGCTGATGATGCCGGCAGCCGCCAGCCCCAGCAGGGTACGGCGCCAGGTAAAGAGTGTTTTCATGGGGCGAACTCCTGAAGCGTTGAACAGTTATCAGCCGAAAGTGAAGGCGTAAGCCGACGCACCCGGATCAAGAAACTCGATACTGAAGGTCCGGTCGGTTACGCCACCGCTCTGGCGCACCAGTTGATACAAACGCTGGTCCGTCACGGTGCCGCTGCCATCGGGTGCCACGTCCATGCCATGGGCATCGCCGGGGGCCTTGCCGTCGATCAGCACCTTGAAACGCACCGGTTTGCCATCGGCGCCAGGGCCGAGCACCAAATGCAAATCACGGGCGTGGAAGCGATAGACGATGCGGCTGGCCGGGGCGCTAGCGGTGGCCCGCTCCGGGCCGACATGCCACTGGCCGCCCAGGCTCCAGTCGTTAAGGGCCAGTTGCGTCGGCGGGTTGTAGGCCGCAACCTTGTCCGGTACCAGCGCGGTTTCGGGCACGAAATGCTCAGCGCGCTGGTAGCCGACATAGGTTTCCGGCGACTGCACGGCGTCCTTGTCCGGGGCCATTTGCACGCCATCGGCCTTGGCACTGATCAGCCCGTCGGCGACCTTGGCCGCCCCCGCCTCGCGCAGCAATTGCTGGATGACCCGCTCCGATTCGGCGTACGCGCCTTCGCCGAAATGGTGATAACGAATGCGTCCCTGGGCGTCGGCAAAGTAATGCGCCGGCCAGTACTCGTTGTTGAAGGCGCGCCAGATCTTGAACTCGTTATCGATGGCCACCGGGTAGTTGATGCCCAGGTCTTTCATGGCCTTGGTGACGTTGCTGACATCGCGTTCGAAGGCAAACTCCGGCGCATGCACGCCGATCACCACCAGGCCTTGATCGCGATACTTCTCGGCCCAGGCTTTCACATAGGGCAGCGAGCGCAGGCAGTTGATGCAGGAGTAAGTCCAGAAATCCACCAGCACGACCTTGCCTTTCAAGGCCTGGGCATCGAGGGGTGGCGAGTTGAGCCATTGCACGGCGCCCTCCAGTGACGGCAGGTTGCCTTCGACCGGCAAGGTGCCCGGGGTTTTGTCAGCCACTTGCACCGCGCCGGCGGAGGTCGAGTTTTGCGCCATCATCGCCCCGCTGTTACGCGGTAACTTGCCGGACAGTTTCTCCACCAGCGCTTGCTCGATACCACCGGTCGACGCCGTGGAAAACCGCGCCAGAATCCCCGTATCCAGACCCAGGGCAATCGCTGCCACACCGGCCAGCATCGCCGCACCAAGGCCGCGACGCAGCCATTCGCCCGCGCCAATCGAATGCTTCATCGCGATGAAGACTTTGCCGCCCAGCAACAAGGCCAGCGCGAGGGAAGTGGCGGCACCGGCGGCGTACGCCAGCAGCAAAAAGGTGGTTTGAATGCTGGCGCCTTGCAGCGCCGCACCGGTCAGCAGCAGGCCCAGGACCGGCCCGGCGCACGGCGCCCACAGCAAGCCGGTGGCCACGCCGATCAGGAGCGAAGCACCGGGACGTGGCCGTGCATCGGCACCCGCCGCCTCCGACAAACGACTGCCCGCCGCCACCAGTGGCCGGGTCAGACGCTCGGCCAGTTGCGGCAGCAACAGCGTCAGACCGAACAACGCCACGAACACCAGCGCCAGCCAGCGCCCGTACTGATTGAGTTGCACCACCCAGCCACCGCCCACCGCCGCCAACGTGGCGACCAGCGCGAAGGTCAGCGCCATGCCCACCAGCAGCGGCAAACCGCTTTTGACGAAGGGTTGCCCGGTGCGGGCGAAGACAAATGGCAACACCGGCAGAATGCACGGGCTGACAATCGTCAGCACACCACCGAGATAAGCGAGGACCAGCAGCCACATGGCGATTACCTGCAAAAAAGTGAGTGGAATGGAATCACACCGTCATGGGCACGAATTTCATCGCCAGGCCGTTCATGCAGTAACGCAGGCCGGTGGGTTTCGGGCCATCGTCGAAGACATGCCCCAGATGCCCGCCACAGCGCCGGCAATGAACCTCTTCACGGACCATGCCGAACGCACGGTCCTGGCGGGTCGCCACGGCCTTGTCCAGTGGTGCCCAGAAACTTGGCCAACCGGTGCGGCTGTCGAATTTGGTCGCCGAGGAAAACAGCGGCAGCTCGCAACCGGCACAGACGAACGTGCCATCGCGGTGCTCGTTGTTCAGCGGGCTGCTGTAGGCCCGCTCGGTGCCCTCTTCGCGAAGGATTTCGTACTGTTCATCGCTCAGAAGAGCGTGCCATTCGCTGTCGCTGTGGGTCACTTCGAATACCTCCGCTGCGCTGGCTTCACTGATCAAGGCCGAGCCTGTGGAAAACTTCGGCAACAGGCCGATCGCCAGGGCTGCCACCCCCAGCCCGCCGCTCGCTACAAGAAATTGCCGTCGTGAAAACATGCTCGCCTCCAAAAAATCCAGGGGTGTTTCATAGAACACAGCCTAGGCTTTGGGTGATCGCCAAATCCTCACGGGAAGTTAAACAATTCGTGATAACTCGGGCGCCGAAAAACCCGCACAATGCATAACGCCAATTTTGAACAATGCATTTCCTGTGGGAGCGAGCTTGCTCGCGATGACGATTGCACAGTCAGCATCGTCGTTGACTGACATTGCGCCATCGCGAGCAAGCTCGCTCCCACAGTTTTTGCACCTTGACCGAGTGGCATTACGCACAATGCGCCGAAGGATTGAGCTGTATGGAACAGACCAAACGCGTCCTGGTGGTCGAGGACGATATGCATATCGCCGACCTGATCTGCCTGCATCTTCGCGACGAGCAGTTCGAGGTGGTGCACAGCGCCGATGGCAATGAAGGCATGCGCCTGCTGCAGCAAGGCAACTGGGACGCACTGATCCTCGACCTGATGCTGCCCGGTGTCGACGGCCTGGAAATCTGCCGCCGCGCCCGCGCCATGGCCCGCTACACGCCGATCATCATCACCAGTGCGCGCTCCAGCGAAGTGCACCGGATTCTCGGCCTCGAACTGGGTGCCGACGACTACCTGGCCAAGCCCTTTTCCATGCTTGAACTGGTGGCCCGGGTCAAGGCGTTGCTGCGCCGGGTCGATGCCATGGCGCGCAACCTGAAGATGGACGCCGGCAGCCTGCTCACCGACGGCCTGGCCATCGACCCGATCACCCGCGAAGTGTCCCTCGATGGACGACGCCTGGACCTCACGCCCCGGGAGTTCGACTTGTTGTATTTCTTCGCCCGCCAGCCCGGCAAGGTGTTTTCGCGCATGGACCTGCTCAATGCCGTGTGGGGCTACAGCCACGAAGGCTACGAGCACACGGTCAACACCCACATCAACCGCCTGCGTGCCAAGATCGAGGCCGACCCGGCGCAACCGGTGCGCATCCTCACGGTCTGGGGGCGCGGCTACAAATTCGCCACAGGGGAGGAACCACGGCCATGAGGCTGACCCTGACGCAACGCCTGTCCCTGGTGTTCGCCGTGCTGCTGCTGGTGTGCTGCGGCACGTCGGCGTGGTTGCAGGTGCGCTCCAACCAGATGCATGAGCAGGAAGTGGTGCAAGGCTTGTCCCGGGACCTGGCGCAGCACATCGCCAGTGACACGGTGCTGATGGACACACAGGGCCTGATGCCCAATGCCGTGCGTGACCTGTTCAGCAAGCTGATGCAGGTCAACCCGAGCGTCGAGGTGTACCTGCTGGACACCGAGGGCAAGATTGTCGGCAGCGCCGCGCCCGAAGGCCGGATCCGTCGTGAGCGGATCGACCTGGCGCCGATCGAGCGCCTGTTGCGGGGCGATGCCCTGCCGATTCTCGGCGACGACCCGCGCAGCGTCGATGCGCGCAAGGTGTTCAGTGCTGCGCCGCTGAAGGTCGACGGCAAGCCGGCCGGTTATCTCTATGTGGTGTTGCTCGGCGAGGATCACGACCGCCTGGCCGAACGCGGTGCGACCAGTGCAGCGCTCAACACCGCGCTGTTGTCCATCGGGCTGGTGGCGTTGCTGTGCCTGATTGCCGGTCTCACCGCATTTGCCCTGATCACCCGGCCGTTGCGCCGCTTGACCGAAACCGTCAGCCAGTTCGACATCGATGGGGTGCCGGTCACACCGGCCCTGCCCGTCGCGGTGGAGAAAGCCGCGAGCCACGATGAAATCGCCGTACTCGATGCGGCGTTCAGACAGATGCAGACACGCTTGGGCGAGCAATGGCGCTCGTTGACCCGCCAGGATCAGGAGCGCCGCGAACTGGTGGCGAACATCTCCCACGACTTGCGCACGCCGCTGGCCTCGTTGCACGGTTATCTGGAAACCCTGTCGCTCAAGGACGCCACGCTGTCCCCTGCCGACCGTCGTCGTTATCTGGGCATCGCGCTGGACCAGAGCCGCAAGGTGGGTGGTCTGGCGCAGTCGCTGCTGGAACTGGTGCGGCTGGAACATGGCTTCGTACAGCCGGTGCTGGAACGCTTTTCCCTGACTGACCTGGCCCAGGACATCTTCCAGAAATTCGAACTCACCGCCGAAGCGCGTCAAGTCGAGTTGAAGGCCACTTTTGCCGCCAACGTCTCGGCGGCCTGCGCCGACCTTGGGCTAATCGAGCGTGTGCTGACCAACCTGTTCGACAACGCCCTGCGCCATACCCCGGCCGGTGGCGAGGTCGAACTGGGCCTGCGCCCGCAAGGCTCATTCATCGAAGTCACGGTCAGCGATACCGGCCCCGGCATCGCCCCGGAACTGCGCGAAGGGTTGTTCCTGCGGCCGTTCAATATCGGCGGCGCACGCCGTGATGGCGGGTTGGGGTTGCGGATCGTGCATCGCATCCTGCAATTGCACGGGCGCGAGATTCAGTTGATCGATGTGCCGGGGCGGGGTGCGACGTTCCGGTTTTCGCTGCCGATCGATGAGGAAACGGCGACTGCGTTGGCGGTGCGGTCGATGAACCTGAATACCCCGCGGCAGGCCTGAAAAGTTGTGGTGCCTGACAGGGCCCCATCGCGGGCAAGCCCGCTCCCACAGGGTGAGTGGGTGTACGCAAGATCTGCGAACAACCCAAACCACTGTGGGAGCGAGCTTGCTCGCGATGGTCTCAAGGGCACCGCGTACACCCGGAATGAACGCGTTATCGTTAACGTCCATCGCGAGCAGGCTCGCTCCTACAGGGGAGCAAAAACATGACCGGCCGCCTGTTGATCCGTGACAACGCCGCCCCGGTCCAATAGATTAGTCGGCCTGAAAAAGCCCCCGGGCTTTTTCGCCCCTATTCAAGTTCAAAGAAGTAGTGAAATTTCAATGTCCGATTCCAATACCGCTGAAACCGTTATCACCTTGTCGTCCAAAGCGGAATACGAAAACTCCATCAATCTTTCACAACACGTGCCTCAGGCCAAGACCATCAGCGAGATGGTGCTGGACGCGTTCCAGTCCACCCGCGAAAGCGACCAGATCCGCGAACTGCGCGCCGCGATCCGCCAGGCCCACGACAGCTTCGATGACGATAAAGCCTACGAACTGATGGGCCAGCTCAAGCAGCTCAAGGACGCCGAGGCCGCCGATATCGCCGCCCTCGAAGACCTGAGCGGCAAATTCCCGATCAGCCGCATCCTGTCCAGCTTCAAGGACGATCCGGCGTTCCAGGAAATCGTCTACGGCCTGGCCCTGAAGGTGCTGAACCAGACCCACCAGGCCATCAGCAACCCGAGCGGCGGCAAGAGCAAAGCCGCCAAGGCGAAGAAAGAAGTCGAAGTGTTCACCATCAGCAAGAACGGCATCAGCGTCACCCTGCCGATGCGCACCCCGCGCTCGCGCCTGAGCGTCGACCGTGAAGCCCTCGAATTCCTCGGCTTCACCTTCGTTGGCGAAGGCGAAGAGGCGGAACTGGAAAGCGAGACGTTCCTGGACAACAGCGGCGCCGAGCAAGCGGTCAACCGCAAGAACATCATCACCGCCCTGCAGCAGCAGACCGCGTTCGACGGGTACAGCATCGCCGCGCAGTAAGGCGCCCCTCGCCACAAGGTCCTCAGGGACTGCCCCATGAGCCCCGCCATCAGTGCGGGGCTTTTTATTGCCCGTGATTCGGGCAAAACCGCGATTACTCTTCCAGTATCGACGCAGAACACCACTTCCCTTCACCCATGAGCACCACGGGTCCGCCTGCGGGGAGCGTCAACTCACTTTCCAGCCCAGACCTCAGTGGTGCAACTGCCGAGGTCATCATGAACACGCCCCCCTTGTATCGCCAACTGGCCAACCACTACCTGGACGCTATCCGCAGCGGCACCCTGAAAACCGGTGAACGCCTGCCCTCGATTCGGTTGATGATGGAAAAACACGCCGTCAGCCTGTCGACCGCCGTGCAGGTGTGCCGGGAGCTGGAAGACTATGGCGTGCTGGAAGCCCGGCCACGCTCCGGCAACTACATTCGCCAGCCCGACACTGTGCCCAGGCCCATCCCGACGACCTCGGCGCCAGCGCTGGATACCCGCGCGTATGTCGGCATTCATGAACAGGTCTGCGCGGTGCTCAAGGCCAGTCAGCGCGCGACGATCAAGGTCAATTTCGCCAGCGCCTACTGCGCGCCGCAGCTTTACCCACTGAAGACCTTGCAAGACAACATGATCAAGGCGCTGCGCTACGACGCCTGCCTGCTCGGCACCGCGGGCGGCGCCTGCGGCAACAGCGCATTGCGCAACATCCTGGCCCGGCGGGCACTGGCCAGCAAGACCCACCTGGCCCCCGAGCGGATCGTGATCACCAACGGCGCCACCGAGGCGATCAATCTGGCCTTGCGTGCGGTCACCCGCCCCGGCGACACCGTGGCCGTGGAGTCGCCGACCTTCTACGGTCTGCTGCAAATTCTCGAAAGCCTGAACCTGCGCGTACTGGAAGTCCCGGCCTCGGCCCATACCGGGCTCAATCTGCAGGCCCTGCAACGGCTGCTGCAAGGCCCCGAACGGGTCAAGGCGCTGATCGTCATCCCCAACCTGCAAAACCCGTTGGGCAGCATCATGCCCGACGCCAACAAGGCACGGCTGGTGAAACTGTGCGCCGAGCACGACACCGTGCTGATCGAGGACGACACCTACGGCGACCTTGTGGACACTGAGCAGCCGCTGTCCACGCTCAAACATTGGGATAGCACCGACAACGTGATCTATTGCGCCTCGCTGAACAAAACCCTGGCACCGGGCATGCGCCTTGGCTGGATCAGCGCCGGCAAATGGCACGACCGCGTGGAGATGCTCAAGCATACGCAGTCGCGCGGGTGCGAGGCGTTATCGCAACTGGCGGCCAGTGCGTTCATGAAGACCCCGTCCTACGAACGTTACCTGCGGCGGTTGAGGAAAACCCTGACCGTACAACGCGAGCAGATGAGCGCAGCGATCACCCGCTATTTTCCCATCGGCACCAGCGTGACCCACCCGCAAGGCGGCACGCTGTTATGGGTGGAACTGCCTCGCCGGCATTCATCGATGACGTTTTTTCACGACGCGTTGAAGGCCGGCATCCAGATTTCACCTGGGGATATCTTTTCCAATGCCCGGCGTTTCGATCACTTTGTGCGCATTGGCTGTGGCGCGCCGTATTCGCCGCGGATTGATGAGGCTTTGGCGACGTTGGGACAAATCCTGAAAAACCAAGGTTGAACACGAACCTGTGGGAGCGGGCTTGCTCGCGAAAGCGGTGTGTCAGGCACATCGTTGCTGGCTGTGCTGCCGCCTTCGCGAGCAAGCCCGCTCCCACAAGGGACTTTCGGTGGGCACAACATCGGTGAACGACAGCGACCACATGTGGGAGCGGGCTTGCTCGCGAAAGCGGTGTGTCAGGCACATCGTTGCTGGCTGTGCTGCCGCCTTCGCGAGCAAGCCCGCTCCCACAAGGGACTTTCGGTGGGCACAACATTGGTGAACGACAGCGACCACATGTGGGAGCGGGCTTGCTCGCGAAAGCGGTGTGTCAGGCACATCGTTGCTGGCTGTGCTGCCGCCTTCGCGAGCAAGCCCGCTCCCACAAGGGACTTTCGGTGGGCACAACATCGGTGAACGACAGCGACCACATGTGGGAGCGGGCTTGCTCGCGAAAGCGGTGTGTCAGGCACATCGTCGCTGGCTGTGCTGCCGTCTTCGCGAGCAAGCCCGCTCCCACAAGGGACTTTCGGTGGGCACAACATCGGTGAACGA
Organism: Pseudomonas sp. BF-B-30; assembly: GCF_019956305.1. Taxonomy (NCBI): domain Bacteria; kingdom Pseudomonadati; phylum Pseudomonadota; class Gammaproteobacteria; order Pseudomonadales; family Pseudomonadaceae; genus Pseudomonas; species Pseudomonas sp. BF-B-30. Next base: position 23,327 of record NZ_JAHBDG010000047.1, read on the forward strand.
CAGCGACCAAATGTGGGAGCGGGCTAGCTCGCGAAAGCGGTGTATCAGGCACATCGTTGCTGGATGTGCCGCCGTCTTCGCGAGCAAGCTCGCTCCCACAGGGTTGTAGGTGATCTTCAGAGCGGATTCAGGTGCAGGCAAATGATATGCGGGTCATCATTCCAGTGCGGAAAACGCTCGGCAATCAGCGGGTCGTGGCCGGGGATGACATGGTCTTCGCTGTCGGCCAGACGGTCGATCTCAGTGAAGGCTTCAAGGGTTTGCGCCAGGTCATCGAGAATCGGAAACGGACTGCGCTCACGAATGTTGATCCACAAATGCGCGGCATCCGAGGCCAGCACGATCCAGCCGCGCTCAGTGTTCACCCGCACGACCTGACTGCCGGGCGTATGCCCGCCTACCGGATGCAGGGTCACGCCCGGAACGACCTCGACAACACCGTTGTGCAAACGCATCCGCCCTTCGAACAGCGGCGGCAACGCCGACATCACGTCCTCGACTTCGTAGGTTTTGTTCACCGTGCGATGGACCATTTTCGGCCCGGTGCAGAAACGCAACTCCGCGTCCTGCAAATGCACGGTCGCCTTGGGGAACAACCCGAGGTTGCCGGCATGATCCCAATGCAAATGGGTAAGGATCAGGTGCTCGACCCGGGCCGGATCGATATCCAGTTGCCGCAGGGATTCTTCCGGCAGGCGGTACATCTGACGATTGCGCCTGTGCGCCGTGGACGGTTGGAAACAGGTGTCGACCACGATCACCTGTTGTTCATTGCGGATGACCCAGAAGTAGTAGTCCAGCGGCATCGGCGCATTCGGATCACCGCAGCAGGCGTCGTAGAGAAAATTCTCCCTGGCGGTGCGCTGGGCGTTTGCACCGACACGGATGGCGAACACTTCGTACACAGGCGTGGACATAAGCACCTCCGGGTTCAGGCGACCGCCGTGGTTTTGAGGGTCGGACGAAAGTCGAAATCGATCTGGTCGCTGATACCCAGGTCATGGGCCAATTTATGCAGGCCACTGTAGTCACGCATGATGGTCGCATTCCTGTTGCTCTCGCGGGTGTCGGCAATGATCAGCGCCGCCTCCTCGACCCCGAGCTGCGTCAGAATCGCCTCCCACATGGAGTAGTCCTGAGCGATAAAAGCACTCAGCGCCACTGACAAGTTGCGTGCGAAAAATTCCCGTTGAGTGGGCTGCATGTTGGCGTACATGACCTTCGCCACTTCGGCCAGCACCTTGCTGTGGGCGTACTCGTCGCGGTTGTGCAGTTCGGCCACCCGGCGGTTCTGCGGCTGGATGGTCTGGTCGTCCGCCAGCAAGTCCAGATAGGCGTTGACGCTGATCTCGGCCACCACCGCAAACGTGATCGCCGCCAGATCCCGCTGCCATTGCTCGGGCAGTGCTTCACGCTGGGCTTTCAGGCGCAGGTAAGTGACGGAGGGTGGCAAGTCCAGATCCTGATCCAGCGCCCGGTCCAGTTTGGTCCGTTCGATGGCGCGCAGGTGCATCAGCGTGTGGTAGTGCTCGTCGATCAGGGTTTGTTGCATGGCCTCGCGAAAATGCCAGTCATCCTTGCCCAGGTACTGATTGGCGATGACACTGAGTGCCGGGTTGACCACGTGTTCTTCGGCGGTGACGGTGCGCAGGTTGTAGCCGATCCAGCCCCAGGTCACCACGCTGCTTTTGAGCTCGTCGCTCAAGGCCTGGAATTTCGGATGATGGAAGAACGGCACCATGCACTCCGGGTAGTCCGGCCGCGCGGGATCAAAAACTTCTTCCGCCTGGCCCCTGTCCGGCGAACACACTGTGGCGCGCTTGGTCCAGGCCTGGTTGAGCCGCACGATCAGTTGATGATCGACCTGGGCGATCTCGATTGCTGTTTGCATGACGCGATACCTGTAAGGCGCGTACCCGCCAGGGGGTACGCCAAAAGAATGTAGGGCGACGGAAAAATCAGGCCAGCCAATAGCGGGTCAGGTTGCGCGCCGGGTCAGTGTAACGACTGCGGGCGTGAATCATCCGCCAGTTGTCCCAAATCAGCAGGCATCCGTCGGGAATCAACACCGGAACGTTGTGCTCGACGAAGTACGCTTCGCCGAGCACGGCAAACCTGGCCAGCGGCGAGGTGTTGTTGGTCACCAGTGATTGCTGCAACGCTTCCTTGGACGGGTTCACGTCGCCGTAGTGAAACTGGTTGTAGCTGAAGCGGAAAATATCCCCGTCTTCCGTAGGCGTGAGGATGTATTCCTTGACCCGCCGCTGTCCCGGTTCACCCGGTTTGGCGGTGGCGACAAATTCTACCGGTGTGTCATCCAGCCACTCACGCAGTTGCGGTTCGCTGCGCTCCAGGGACTTGAGAAATTCATAACCGTCCACCAACCCGGTGTGCCCGCCTCCGCACCTGGCCTGTTTATGGCAATGCAACGCCAGATAGCGTGGCGGCGGCCCGTACACAGGCGCTTCAGTGTGCGGGCCGATGCCGTTCATGCTCTGGGAATATGGCAAGTCTTCGTAACCCGGCTTGCGGGTAATGGCAAAGGCCGTCTGGCCGTTGAACTGCGGAATGATCCGACCGAACTCGCACAAGGTGCCTACGACATCATCGGCAAATTCGTCCGGGATCAGCACCGTCCAGCCCAACGTCGACAGTTCTTCGTGACGATGGCCGAGCGAAATGCAAGGTTGAGACGCAACAATCCCTTGGTCTGACATGGTGAGATTCCTGGCGGGTTATCCGGCGTTGACGGTTGAGGTGTAAGCGGCGATGAAGTCGCGGCAGGCGTCACCCGGTCGATAATGCTGCTCATCGATGCTCTGCACCGGGGTGATTTCGGCGGCGGTGCCGGTGAGAAAACACTCATCGAAGTTGCCAAGCTCTGTAGGCAAAATCGTGCGTTCGACCACCTGGTAGTCCAGCGCTTTGGCCAGTTCGATCACGGTCTGGCGGGTGATGCCGTTGAGGAAACAATCCGGCAGCGGCGTATGCAACGTCCGGCCTTTGACGAAGAACACATTGGCGCTGGTGGCCTCGGCAACGTGGCCGCGCCAGTCGAGCATCAGCGCGTCGTGGTAACCCGTGTTCTCGGCGTCGTGCTTGCTCAGCGTGGCTATCTGGTAATGCCCGGAGGCCTTGGCCTCGAACGGGCTGCTGCTCGGTGGCGGGCGGCGCCAGCTCGCGGTCTTCAAGCGGATACCAGCCATGCGCGCCGCCGGGTCGAAATAGCTCGGCCACTGCCAGCACGCGATGGCCACATGCACACGGTTGAAACGTGCCGAGGTGGAGATCATCTCGCTGCCACGCCAGGCCACCGGGCGCAGGTAGCCGTCGACAACCTTGTTGCGTTGCAGCAGTTCATGGCTCGCCGCTTCCAGTTCAGCCATCTCATAGGGGATGGCAAAGTCCATCCATTGCGCCGAGCGATACAAGCGCTCGCTGTGTTCGCGCAGCTTGAAAATCCTGCCGTTGTAGACCCGCTCGCCTTCATACACGGTGCTCGCGTAATGCAGGCCATGGGTCAGCACATGCAACTGCGCCCGGGACCACTCGACGAACTCGCCGTCGAGCCAGATAACGCCCTCGCGCTGATCAAACGGGATACTGCTCATATCCATATCTCCCCATTGTTCATGAATTTTCCTACGCCGTTTCCAGCAACACGGGTATCAATTCCGGCACGGCGGTGAACTCGGTCTGAAAGAAGAACGCACGCTCGCCGAAGGCCGGTTGCAAGTCGTCGAACCAGGTCACTTGCGGATCGAAGCGCGCGTAGAACGTGCGCAACACCCATTGCGGATTGCGTGCCTGGAGGAACTGCAAGACGAAGACCTTTTCCCCGGCGACGGTCTCGATGCCATTGATCAACACCTTGCCGTAGAAGGTGCTCATGGATGGCCCGCGCACCGTTCGCGCCAGCCCCGATACCGTGCGGTACGCCGCCTGGAAGATCTCGAAGGCCCGGGCCAGCGGCATCGCGAAGTAGTGGCTGGGCCCGGTGTCACGCTCGACGAACATGTAATAAGGCACCGCCCCGAGCCGCACCCCTTCGGTCCACAGCGCCGCCCAGTCAGCGGGGTTTTCGTTGACGTGGCGGATCACCGGCGCCTGCATGCGCACCGTCGCGCCCGTCGAGCGAATACGCTCGATGGCCTGGCGGGCGATGGTCTGGCGGATCTCCACCGGGTGGTTGTAGTGGCCCATGATCGACAGGTTTTTCCCCGCCGCGACGATGCGCTGGAACAGCTCCAGCAGTTCAGGTGCATCTTTGTCGCTGACAAAACGCTGCGGCCAGTACGCCACGGACTTGGTGCCGATGCGGATGTTCTTCAGGTGTGGCAAATCCAGCAGCGGCTTGATGTAACCGGCCAGGGAGCGGGTGTTCATGATCATCGGGTCGCCGCCGGTAATCAGCACGTCGGTCACTTCGGTGTGCACCCTCAGGTAACTGACCAGCTCCTGGGACTCACGGGCGTTGAACTTGAGTTCTTCCTCGCCGATGAACTGCGCCCAGCGGAAACAGAAGGTGCAGTACGCGTGACAGGTCTGACCGGCACCGGGGAAAAACAGCACGGTCTCGCGGTATTTGTGCTGGATGCCCGGCAGGACCTTGCCGTTGAGGGTGACTCCGTTGTGGGTCAACTGCCCGGCCGGATGCGGGTTCATGCGCCGCCAGATCGCCTCGATCCGACGCTTGATCGCCGCGCTGTCGTCCTGCTCGATCAGTTGTTTGAGCGAGGCATATTCCTCCGCCAGCAACATGTCCTTGTGGGGAAAAGTCATGCGGAAAACCGGATCGTCGGGGATGTTGCTCCAGTCGATCAGCGTGCCCAGCACGTATTCGTTGGTGCGAAACGGCATGACCCTGGCCACCACGGTCATGGCCTCCTGCAACGCCGGCGTCAGCTTGTGCCAGTACGGTGTGTCGCGGATGGTGCGTGAGTTATAGGGTTTGTAGCGTTCGTGCTCCGACAGTCCTTGCATGGCCGCGCTCCTGGTGATTGCCCTGTTGTTACGCGATGGCCGGCGCTTTGCGCTCTATGTCCATCCACGCCCGAACGCTGTCGCGATCCCACTGGCGACGCACATATGCCGCGAGCCGTGCCGGCACCGGATCGCCGTTGGCAACCAGGCGGTTGAGCATGATTGCCAGGTCGGTGTCGGCAATGCTCCAGTCACCGAACAGATGCTCGGCGCCCTCTTCCAGCAAATGCCCGGCGACGAAGAACAAGCGCTCGACGGCGGCTTGGGCCTCGTCGGACAGCACGGTGTTTTTCTTGCCGAAGTACACCAGGTCAAACGGGCGCTCCTTGCGCACCACCAACAAGTCACTGCGCAACCAGGCCTGCAATTGACGGGCACGGGCGCGCTGGCGGATGTCCTGCGGATAGAGTTTTTTATGCCCCGGGGAGAGTTCATCGAGGTATTCGGCAATCGCCGATGATTCCGACAAGGCAAAATCGTCGTGAACCAGCGTTGGAATCTTGCAGGTCAGCGAAAGATTGCGATAAGTCGTCAGATAGTTTTCGCGTGCTTTTAGATCGACAGTAACAAGTTCAAATGAAAGTTGCTTTTCCTTGAGCGCCACAAAAGCCGACATCGCAAAAGCGCTGATATGATCGGCGCCGACATACAGTTTTAGCTTCCTGTTATCCATAGAACACTCCATTCACTGACTGCAGGGATTAACGTGCATTGGAAGTGATCGTAGTTAGTTGGATGAAGGCTGAATAGATACAGAATTTGCCTGATTCAATCGATACAGAAAGTTGTTTTTCACCGACAGATACGCAGCCAAAATCCCGGCAATAGCGCTGCAAAAGGCGATACCGGCAGCAGGTCTGAAAAACAGGAGCCAACGATAGTTGGCTCCCTTGGCTGATGCGCTGGGAAATTACGGCTGGGTGGTGATCAGTCCATGGCTGTCGGCAAAGTTCGAAAGCAGTGCCATTTGTGGCATGTTGCTCATGTTCAGCATCGCCAGAGGCTCGTGTTTACTGGTGTTGACGAAGCCGTGTCTGGTCCACGCCGGCACCAGTAGCACATCGCCATTACTGACGTTGACCCCGTCGGCATCGCCGAGGGTCAACACGCCGCTGCCGCACTGGATGACAAACAGATGCCACCAGGAATGGGCATGACCGTTGAGCGTCACACCGGGGTTCAGCCATTGCATGGCGATCGCCATGCCAGGCGTAACTTCACAGCCTTCAATGCTCTTGTCGTGAGCCAACGCGACAATATCAACGTCGCTGGCTTCAAGGGCCTCACGCATACTCGCTAGTTCGGTGCCTTTCCATACCTTGGGACTTGGCGCTCGATGGTGCAGGCTTTGACGAAAGTCCTTATATGAAAAAAATGCACCTTGAAAGTTATCCATTCGCACATCCTTTCTTATTATTCCCCATACTTTAGCGCCGAACCTTAAGTTAAGGATTCAGCGCTGTAAAGTCGGAAAACAACTTACACAACCGATGGGCGCAAGGCGGCAATCATGTCCACTTCTATCGCGGCATTCTTGGGTAACTGATAAACACCGACTGTGGTGCGCGTATGTTTGCCGGCATCGCCCAGTACATGGCTGAACACATCCGAGGCGCCGTTGGCCACTTCGCTCAAATCGACAAAGTCCGCCGTGGACCTCACATACACCGTTACCCGGATCAGTGACTTGATCTTGTCCAGCGAACCAATGGCATCGACGATCAACGCCAGCCCACGCATCGCACTGATGCTGGCGGCCGCCTGCGCATCAGCCATGGTGAGATCCAGTCCGACGCGGCCGGGGTAATGGATCTTGCCGTTCATGCGTGGCACCAGGCCGCTGATGTACAGCTCATCGTGATGACGGATCAACGGCGCGTAATGCCCGCCTGCGGTGTTTTCACCGTAAATGTCATAACCAAACTCTTTGGCCAGGGCGATGAAGCGTTCATCGCAGGTCATGTGCTGGATCATTGATCGAACCCTCTTGATCAGTAATGCAAAAAACGGGTGCTTGCTGGCTCAACACACGGCGCGAGTGACCGGTGCCAGGCAAGTCACCTCGATGCGTGACTCAATCACCTCGGCCAGACGCAACAGGTCGTTGCTCAGTTGCCCGTAGTGTTCGTTGAACAACACGATGTGGCCGATGAATGAGAAGTTGTCCTTGACCTGCGCGCTGACCGAGTCACCGATGCGCTTGACGTACTGGCCTTCCACCAGTTCAATGCGCAGCGAACGGGCCACGGTAGCGATGTCGGGCGTCGCCCGCAGGATGCCGCCGGCCGGCGCCCTGAGCAGGCGAATGCCGCAGTAGCCGCGGGCCACTGGCTCATGCTGTTCGGTCTTGCCTTCCACCGCCCAGCGCACCCAGCGTTCCCACGGATCGAAATTGACGAAGGCGCGTTTGGCCAGGTCCCAGATGTGCATGCCGCCGGGGCGCATGTTGGTTTCCACGGCCGAGGTCAGGTTGTCGCTGCGCAGGAACACTTCGTTGTGCCAGGCACCGTTGTCCTGGGAGACCAGCGCCGACATGTGCCGGCCAGCCGCCATCAGCCGCGCCTGCACGTCCACCGACAACGGCGCAGGCACCACTTGCTGGATCTCGGCGCGGTAGGCGCCTTCGGTGGTGGTTTTTTCCGTCACCCAGGTGCTGCCGGCCACACAGTCCCAGCTGTATTCACGGGCGTTCTGCACCAGCGCTTCAAGGACGATGCCGCCTTCGCGGTAAGGCTTCAGGGCCAGCCAGGCGTCATCGCATTCCGAAGGGTGATGGATGACGCGACAGCCCCGGCTCGCACCTTCGCAGGCCGGTTTGATGAAGGCCTTGCCGCCCAGTTCGACGACGCGCTGGCGCAGTTCCGACAGGTTTTCGACCCGCGTGGAAAACACCGGCCGGTATTCTCCGGGGGAGGTGCTGGCCGCCGCTTCGAGCCGACGGAAGATCTGCTTGTCCAGGCCCGCCCCCGCTTCTTCCAGGGTAATGCCCGGCAGGCCGAAGTGAGTGGCCAGCGCTGCACCGAGCAGCACGCCGCGATCGGAGAACGGAAGTACGCCGATCAGCTTCCAGCTGTCGGCATTCAGGCACCCCACCACCAGTTCAAGGGATGCCGACACATCTTCTTCCGCCAGCGAAGTGCTGCAGACGTGATCGGCCACCTGGTCGTCATGGGGTTGAATTTGCTCGACCAGCAGGATGAGCCTGGCGTTGTAGAGCGACTTGCACAGCTCGCGCAGTTTCTGGATGTCGTGAACCCGATTGCCGTTGTAACCGACCACTACTACACATGAAGTCGTATTCATAATGCCCCTGACCTGCAAAGTGAAAACCGCAACGGCGATGACTCAGTCATGCAACGACGCATTGGATTTACGGTTGAGCCAGTACCAGGCCAGGATCCCTGCGGCACCGATGGCGGCCAGCACCAGCGCGTTGTACGGCGCCGGCACCACACGCATGATCAACACGGTCAGCCCGGCCCCGACGCCCAGGGACACTTCCTTGACGAACATGTTGTTCTGTTTGACGGAGAAGTAATCGAGGTAGCTGAAGGCGCATTCGGCAATGGACAGCAGCGCCACCCAGACCAGCGCCCCGGCGAGGGTTTCGACCTGGAACGCGGCAGGCGAAGACAGCACCGCAAAACCGCCGACGATGATCCCGATCACCGCCACAACCTTGTAGCGCCCGGTGCGCTCGATCAGCTTCATCACCGGCACTTGGGCGAAGACCACCACGGCGCTGTTGAGGATCAGCATCAAGCCGTACCAGGCCGGCAACTCGCCGGTCTTGAGCAGGATTGCCTGTGGCAGGATCGAGAACACCCCGAACAGCTTGATGCCCATGATGATCCCGGCGATCACCCAGGGCAGTTTATTGCCCCAGTTGCTGCCGACCTGAGTGGCCGGGCGGGCTACCACCGGCTCGGTGGTGAAGGTCGCGCCGAGGGCGATCGGCAGGCACAGCAACACGAACGCCGCCGCGCCGAGGAAAAACATCGTCGGCGTGAGAAGCGGCGACAGCAGGATCAAACCGGCCACCAGGCTGCCCATGTTCATGGCTACGCGGTTGTAGGCCGCGCCTTCCTTGGTCTGGGCCGCTTCGCTCTTGATCAGGTAACCGGCAATGGCAATGCCGTAGGCAAACAACGCGGCAGCAAACATCACCATGCCTTGATTGCTGGTCAACGCCAGCAGTACCAGGCCAAGGCCGGCACACAGCAGCGTGACGCTCAGGGAACGACGGCCAAGTACCAGTAAAGTCAGGGGCAACAGCAGCAACAAGGCGCGATATCCAAGGGCCAGGATGCTGTTGGTGGCCGTGTCGAGCCAGACGTTGGCCTTGCCCAGTACCGCGAACAGCGAGACGGCGGTGATGATCCGGATCGTGAATAACCGCAGGTTAATGACCGGTTTAGCCACCGCGACCGTTGTTTCGACACTCATGCAGCACCTCAGGAACCGGGTGAACGCCCGCCGACAAAGGCTGACATTCAGAAAAGTCTGTAAGGGCATGGTAGAGAGAGAGGCTTGTCCTGATCAGGGCAAGTTCGTATAGAATCCAACGAACTTTACTGCCGGAGAGACCAGTAAAATGCAGGTTCAACGTGCAGTCATTGCCGCCATTGAATTCCAGCCCGGTGCGCCGCTGGTGCAGCAGATCGTCGATCAGCTGACGCATGCCATCAGCACCGGGGGCCTGCCCCACGGCGCCAAGCTGCCGCCGATTCGCGAACTCTCCGACTTGATGAACGTGGGCAAGTCCACGGTGGTCGATGCACTGGACCGCATGCGGGCCAAAGGGCTGGTGGTGTCGCGCCAGGGCTCCGGGCATTACGTGCATCGCTCCGAAGCGGCGCTGAAAAGCGGCACCGGCCCGGACCTGCAACCCCAGGACACCCTCAGCGTGATTCGTCGCGCCTTGCTGCTGGACAACGGCGCGCTGCGCCCCGGCTGCGGTTTTCTGCCGACCTCGTGGCTACCCGCCGAAGAATTGCAGAAAGCCGTGCGCAGTACCCTGCGAGCAACGTCGTTGCGCATGGGTGAGTACGGCGTGGCCGGCGGTTACTTGCCGTTGCGCCAGGCCCTGCGGGTGAAACTGGCGACCTTCGGCATCGAAGCGCCGGTGGACCAGATCATCACCACCGCCAACACCATGCAGGCCATCGACCTGCTGATGCGCCTGCTGGTCAAACCCGGCGACACCGTACTGCTCGACGACCCCTGCTACTTCAACATGCACGCCAATCTGGCGCTGCACGGGGCCAAGGTCATCACCATCGCACGGGATTGCGACGGCATGGACCTCGACGCCTTCGAGCAACTGCTGATCGCCCACAAACCCGTGCTGTACATGACCAACAGCACGCTGCATAACCCCACCGGCCACTCGTTTACCCCGGCCCAGGTTTACCGCTTGCTGGAACTGAGCCACCGCCATGGCTTCCACATTGTCGAAGACGACCTGTACTGCGACATCCAGCAACGCCGCACCCCGCGCCTGGCCGCCAGCGGGCTGGACAACGTGAGTTATGTCTCCGGCTTCTCCAAGACCCTGACCGCCAACAGCCGGGTCAGCTACACCGTTCTCTCGCCACAATTGGCGGCGCGGATGGTCGCGTTGAAAATGGCCTGCGGCGGGGTTACATCGGAACTGGCGGAGCAGATCACCTGCACCATGCTCAGCGACGGCAGCTATGCCAAGCATGCGCGGCGCACGGTGGATCGGCTGTATGAATCGAACAGTCGTGTGGCCAGTTGGTTGGCGGAGGCTGGGTGTTCGCTTTCCTCGCTTCCCGGAGAAGGGGTGTTTATATGGGCGCGGTTGCCGGACGGCCTGCATGCCGAAAACCTGGCTCGCCAGGGGCTGGAGAACAATATGGTATTGGCGCCGGGCACCTTGCTGAGCAAAGGGCCGGATGCCAGCCAGTTCCTGCGCTTCAATGTGGCGCACAGCGATAGCTTGCAAGTGCGCGAGCGGTTTTTCCGGTTGCTTGAAAAATAAAGCAAGTAACCGACGACCACCGACCTTGTGGGAGCGAGCTTCCTCGCGATGAGGCCGTCACATTCAAAATTGATGTTGCCTGACACGCCGCCATCGCGAGCAAGCTCGCTCCCACAGGGGTCCGCGTCGTACTCGATATCAGCGATGACGTTAGTCCAATGTGGGAGCAGGCTTGCTCGCGAAGAGGCCGTCACATCCAGCATCAATATTGCCTGACACACCGCCTTCGCGAGCAAGCCCGCTCCCACAGGGGTCAGCGTCGTGCTCGATATCAGCGATGACGCTAGTCCAATGTGGGAGCGGGCTTGCTCGCGAAGAGGCCGTCACATCCAGCATCAATATTGCCTGACACACCGCCTTCGCGAGCAAGCCCGCTCCCACAGGGGGCCAGCGTCGTACTTAAAACTGGTGGCAGCACGGCCCACCAGAATTGCCCCAACAAAATGTATGGTCAGCCCATCTCCTGCAACCCCATGGGCTGTTTTCGGTAAAGCTGGCTTGCGCTAATGTATCCGGGCTCGTAGTGAGCGTTGCGCTAACAACGCTCGGCCCTCGATGAGTAGCCGC
>NZ_JAHBDG010000048.1:0-29340 GCF_019956305.1 Pseudomonas sp. BF-B-30
GCTCAGCAATCGTTGGTTACATCTTTGATTTCTCGCGGAGTAACTTGTGATGCTGATAATCTGTTGACTAGCAGTCTGACCCCACAAGCACCCACACGAATTGCTTGATTCAGTTGTTAAAGAGCGGTTGGTTAAGATCTTTCGTCTCAACCGAGGCGCGCATTCTACAGCAGCCTCATTTGCTGTCAAGTGATTATTTTCAGAAGCTTTCAAAGTTTCCTTTGTAACTTCAACCACTTGCGCTTCAGATCTCTCATCAGCGGGAGGCGAATTCTACAGCGTTACACGCTGCTGTCAACACCTCTTTTTCAACTCCCTTTCGGCTTCGATGAACTGAAGCAGCCTGCTGCCGAAAACTGTGTAACTCTTTGTTTACCAAGGAGTTTTCCGTTTCGACTGCGCCGGAAGTGGGGCGAATTATAGACACCTGGAATCTGCCGTCAACCACTATTTACGCCTTTTTGGCAGAAGAGGCCTTTTTAGCCATTAGACGCGGGATTCGACGAGCCACAGGCGGTAGCCGCAGCATTAACAGCAATGCACCTATAGATGCATAGATCACCCACTCTTTCAGGTCGGCGCGCACAATCCAGAGCATATGCAGTAATCCAAGCCCGAGAATGGCATAAGCCAGGCGATGCAACTTCTTCCAGCGGGCCCCCAATCGTCGCTGACTGTATCGATTGGAAGTCACCGCCAATGCCAGCAAACCAAGAAAACCCAACGCCCCGACAATAATGTAAGGCCGCTTGCGCAACTCGACACCCAACTGCGACCAGTCAAAACCAAGAATGAATGCGCAGTAGCTACCGAGGTGGAGCAGCACATAGGCAAAGCACCACAATCCCAACTGTCGCCGCACGGCATTCCACCCCGCCCAACCGGTGAGTCTCTGCAAAGGCGCCATACTCAAGGTTACAAGCAGCAGAACAAGCGCCCCCAAACCCAATCGATCGACCAGCACCTTGCCCGGATCCGGCCCGAGGACATCCTCCCAGGCCTGGTACAGCCACAGCAGCGGCCACACCAGCACCACGACAAAGACACCGATACGCCAAAACGGATAGCGCATCAGTAATTCTTCCTCAGGTCGAGCCCCGCATATAGAGAGGAGACTTCCTCTGAATAGCCGTTGAACATTTGCGTGTCGCGCACATTGGGCTTGAACAAGCCACTGGGCAGGCGGCGTTCACGCGCCTGAGTCCAGCGAGGATGATCAACGGTGGGATTCACGTTCGCATAAAAGCCATATTCATCCGCAGCAATACTCTGCCAGGTGGTTTTCGGCTGCTCGCTGACCAGACTGATGCGCACAATTGACTTGATGCTCTTGAAGCCATATTTCCAAGGCACCACCAAACGCAACGGCGCGCCGTTTTGATTAGGCAATTCACGCCCGTACATCCCCACTGCGAGAATCGCCAACGGATTCATGGCCTCATCCAGTCGCAACCCTTCCACATAGGGCCAGTCGATCAAGGCAAAACCGGAGCGCTGCCCCGGCATGCTTTTGGGATCCTGCAAGGTTTCGAAGCGGATGAATCTGGCTTTCGAGGTCGGCTCGACTTCTTTGAGCAAGGCCGAGAGCGGAAAACCGATCCAGGGAATGACCATCGACCAGGCTTCCACGCAACGTAGCCGGTAGATTCGCTCCTCCAACCGATACGGCTTCATGAGGTCCTCCAGCGCATACCGCCCAGGCTTGCCCACCTCCCCGTCCACCACTACCGACCACGGCTCCGTCTTCAGCGTGCCGGCATTGGCGGCCGGATCACCTTTGTCTGTGCCGAACTCGTAGAAGTTGTTGTAGTGGGTCGCATCCTTGAACGGCGTGATCGCCTCATCCTTGACGCTGATCGCCCCCCACTGGGTAGCCGGAAGTTTTTCGCTGAACCAGGAAGGCGCCTTGCCGGGCTCGACATCCGGATAACGCACAGCATCGCCAGCGCTGGCCCATTGCGGCAGGCTGCCCAGAGCGAAGCCCGCAACCGTAGCGCCGAGCACTTTGCGTCGAGAAAGATAGAGGGATTCAGGCGTGACGTCCGACTCGTGGCAGTCGGACGTTCCGGGGACTTTGATCAGCATGGTTACTCCGCAGCTTTGGAGGACAGATGCACCCATAGACTGCGGAGTATGAGGGAAATTACGCGCTCTTGTTACGGCGAAGACGTAACAGATATTGAACCGGGCCGGAGGCTGCATAGGCGAGAAACACCAGCAGCAGGATGCGCGGAGGGTCACTGAACACCACTGCGAACACCAGCACCACGGCGAGAATCGCCACGAAAGGCACTCGCCCCTTCAGGTCCAGCTCCTTGAAACTGTTGTACTTGATGTTGCTGACCATCAGCATGCCGGCCGCCGCAACCATCAGCGCAACCAGGAAGGACATCTTGGAACCCTGAATGCCGTAGTCACTGAACGCCCAGACGATACCTGCAACCACACCCGCAGCGGCAGGACTGGCCAGACCGATGAAGTAGCGCTTGTCCGCGGTACCGACCTGAGTGTTGAAGCGCGCAAGGCGCAAGGCCGCGCCCGCCACATAGATGAAGGCGACCATCCAGCCAACCTTGCCCATGTCACCCAAGGCCCAACCGAAGGCCAGCAATGCCGGGGCAACACCAAAGGCAACCATGTCCGACAGCGAGTCGTACTCGGCACCGAAGGCGCTCTGGGTATTGGTCATGCGGGCCACGCGCCCATCAAGACCATCGAGCACCATTGCGACGAAGATCGCGATGGCCGCGAACGCGAAATACTTGCTCGCATTGGCCGAGTCACCGGCACTCAAGGCCGCCTGGGCGCTCATTGAGTTGATGATGGAATAGAACCCTGCGAACAGATTCGCAGTGGTGAACAGATTCGGCAGAAGATAGATACCACGATGCCGGACTTTACGACCTTCGGCGTCATGCCCTTCCTCGACATGTTCATCGATGGGCAGCAGGCTTTCGGCGTCAGAAGCCTGGCTTGGCTCTTCGGGGCGTTCGCTCATGGACATTACCTTGCAACGGGTGGAAAGTTTGGACAGGTGTCTGGGACGACGGTTCGGCCGCAAACGATGCAGCTTTATACCAGAACCGGCCCCCCAAACGAAAAAACGCGGCCTAAGCCGCGTTTTTCGTACAAGCGCGTGACTTAGTTTTTAGCTTTGTCGACGATCTTGTTGGCACCGATCCACGGCATCATGGAGCGCAGTTGCTCGCCGATGATTTCGATACCGTGAGCGGCGTTGTTACGACGCTTGGCGGTCATCGAAGGATAGCCGGTAGCGCCTTCGCTGATGAACATCTTGGCGTATTCGCCGTCCTGAATACGTTTCAGGGCGTTGCGCATGGCCTGACGGGATTCGGCGTTGATGACTTCAGGGCCGGTCACGTACTCGCCGTATTCGGCGTTGTTGGAGATCGAGTAGTTCATGTTGGCGATACCGCCTTCGTACATGAGGTCAACGATCAGCTTCAGTTCGTGCAGGCACTCGAAGTAGGCCATTTCCGGCGCGTAGCCAGCTTCAACCAGGGTTTCGAAACCGGCCTTGACCAGCTCAACGGTACCGCCGCACAGAACGGCCTGTTCGCCGAACAGGTCGGTTTCAGTCTCGTCCTTGAAGGTGGTTTCGATGATGCCGGTACGACCGCCGCCAACGCCGGCAGCGTAGGACAGGGCGACGTTCTTGGCGTTGCCCGAGGCGTCCTGGTAGATAGCGATCAGATCAGGGATACCGCCGCCCTTCACGAACTCGGAACGTACGGTGTGGCCTGGAGCCTTCGGCGCGATCATGATCACGTCGAGGTCAGCGCGCGGCACAACCTGGTTGTAGTGGATCGCGAAGCCGTGGGAGAAGGCCAGGGTGGCGCCTTTCTTGATGTTCGGCTCGATTTCGTTCTTGTACAGGGAGGACTGGAATTCGTCCGGGGTCAGGATCATGACCAGGTCGGCAGCTGCAACAGCAGAAGCAACGTCGGTCACTTTCAGGCCGTGGGCTTCAGCCTTGGCAACGGTAGCCGAACCTTTACGCAGGCCGACAGTCACGTCAACGCCGGAGTCTTTCAGGTTGCACGCTTGAGCGTGGCCCTGGGAACCGTAACCGATGATGGCAACTTTCTTGCCCTGGATGATCGACAGGTCGCAGTCTTTATCGTAGAAAACTTTCATGAATTTCCCCTATATCAGGCCGTTCAGGCCGTTCGCTAATTTGGTTTAGATGCTGAGTACTTTGTCGCCGCGGGCAATGCCGGTCACGCCACTACGGACGGTCTCCAGAATCGAGGCGGTGCCAATGGACTGAATGAAGCTGTCGAGCTTGTCGCTGGTACCGGTCAGTTGAACGGTATACACGCTGGCGCTGACATCGACGATCTGCCCACGGTAAATATCGGTAGTGCGCTTGATCTCGGCGCGCTGGGCGCCGGTGGCCTTGACCTTGACCAGCATCAGTTCGCGCTCGATGTGAGCACTCTCCGACAGGTCGACCAGTTTTACCACTTCGATCAGCTTGTTCAGGTTCTTGGTGATCTGCTCGATGATTTCATCGTGACCGACCGTGGTCAGCGTCAGACGCGACAGGGTCGGGTCTTCGGTTGGTGCCACAGTCAGGCTTTCGATGTTGTAGTTGCGCTGCGAGAACAGGCCAACCACACGAGACAGAGCACCGGGTTCGTTTTCCAGAAGCAAGGAAATAATGTGCCGCATGATTAGGTACGCTCCGTCTTGCTCAGCCACATATCGCGCATGGAGCCGTCTTTGATCTGCATCGGGTAGACGTGCTCGCTGGTATCGACCGAAATATCGATCACCACCAGGCGATCTTTCATGGCGAACGCTTCTTCCATCTTCGACTTCAAATCTTTCGATTCAGTGATGCGCACGCCAACGTGACCATAGGCTTCAGCCAGCTTGACGAAGTCAGGCAACGACTCCATGTAGGAGTGCGAGTGACGGCTGCCATAGCTCATGTCCTGCCACTGACGAACCATACCCAGAACGCCGTTGTTCAGAATGACGATTTTTACCGGCAAACCGTATTGCAGACAGGTGGACAGTTCCTGGATGTTCATCTGGATACTGCCTTCGCCCGTCACACAGGCGACGTCGGCATCCGGATAGCTCAACTGAATGCCCATGGCCGCCGGGAAACCGAAGCCCATGGTGCCCAGGCCACCGGAGTTGATCCAGCGGTTCGGCTTGTTGAACTTGTAGTACTGCGCAGCAAACATCTGGTGCTGACCCACGTCGGAGGTCACAAAGGCATCGCCATTGGTCACTTCGCACAGGGTTTCGATCACGGTCTGAGGCTTGATCTTGCTGCCGTCGCCCTTGTCATACGGGAACAGGCCGCGATCACCGCGCCACTCGTCAACCTGCTTCCACCAGCTGGCAACGGACTCCTTGTTCGGGGTCTCGCCGATTTCCTTGAGGATCGCGACCATTTCGGTCAGGACACTCTCAACCGGCCCCACGATAGGCACGTCGGCCTTGATGGTCTTGGAGATCGAAGCCGGGTCGATGTCGATGTGAATGATCTTGGCGTTCGGGCAGAACTTCGACGCGCCATTGATGACACGGTCGTCGAAACGTGCGCCGACAGCGAGGATCACGTCAGCATGGTGCATCGCCAGGTTGGCGGTGTAGCTGCCGTGCATGCCGAGCATGCCGATGAACTGACGGTCGGTGCCAGGGTAGCCACCGAGGCCCATCAGGGTATTGGTCACTGGCAGGTTGAGCATCTTCGCCAGTTCGGTCAGTGGTGCGGAACCACCACCCAGAATCACGCCGCCGCCCGAGTACAACACAGGACGCTTGGCCGCCAGGAGCATTTCTGCCGCCTTGCGGATTTGACCGGAGTGACCACGAACAGCCGGGCTGTAGGAACGCAGCTTGGCTTTTTTCGGGAAGACGTATTCGAACTTCTCGGCCGGGTTGGTCATGTCTTTCGGGATATCGACAACGACCGGGCCAGGACGACCGGATTGCGCCAGGTAGAACGCCTTCTTCATGACTTCCGGGATTTCCGACGCGTGCTTGATCATGAAGCTGTGCTTCACGATCGGCCGGGAGATACCGATCATGTCGGTTTCCTGGAACGCATCGGTGCCAACCATGGTGCTAGGCACCTGGCCGGAAATGATCACCATCGGAATGGAGTCCATGTAGGCGGTGGCGATACCGGTGATGGCGTTTGTTGCGCCAGGACCGGAAGTCACCAGTACCACGCCGGCTTTACCGGTGGCACGAGCGTAGCCGTCAGCCATATGGGTAGCCGCTTGCTCGTGACGAACCAGGATGTGGGTCACTTCCGGTTCTTTGAACAGGGCATCGTAGACATGAAGAAGAGCACCACCCGGGTACCCGTAGATATATTTGACGCCTTCGTCACGCAAGAAGCGGACGAGCATCTCACCGCCAGATAAAAGCTCCACGTTGCTCACCTCTAAAACGCCAGAATACCGCCCACGAAAAATGGGACGGGTCTTAATAGGTTTACTTCTCGGCAGAGCATGAGCGACGGTGGTCGCCGACTACGTCAGCACTGACTGAGCAAGTATTGGGATCGTCCCAAGTGTTGCGGGGCTTTCCCACCCAGCGCGAGGTAACGCGTTGCGGGTGTAACAGGTCGACGCGGATATGCGCCTCATGATCTGCTGAGAGGGTCTGCTTCTGGCAGTCCCTGTACAGCGGACTTTGGATTCTTCTGTTTCGGCCTTCGCAAGTCAAGTCGTCTATGTGCTTTATTCTACTAAGCACATGAGAACGCAAGAAAAAACCCGTAAATCCACCCCGTGTTAGCTTTGATTGCGCAACTTTTGGCAAAAAATTGGCACGCAAATGCACTTACCCTGAAACGGCCGACAAAATAGAGGGATATTGTGAACAACTGCCAGCGGACACTGGCAGCTTCTGGCTCAGCGGGACGCGGTGATCAGCTGATCGAATTCTTTGAGCAGCACCTGTAACTGCCGATCCCTACCCTGGACATTGCGCCCGGCAAAGACCATTTCAGCCATTTCCTGAATGCCCGAAGCATTGGGTAGCGGCAAATCCTGTTCGAGGATCATCTTCATGCGTGGCAGGAAGATCCATTGCAGCCATTGCTCGAATTCCAGTGTGTCGACCGAAAACGGCTCAACACTGGAAAGCGCTTCGGCAGAGGGCGGGACTTCATCCCACCACCGTTGTACCCGCAACTCGCGCTCGATCAACAACAGTTGATCGGCGATTTTCAGAAATCGCGCATCCATCACAGCGTTACCTTGGCCTTCTGACGAGCCAATGCCGCGCCCTGAGAGTCACCCTGCTTCGCGCGCGCCTGGGCAATCAGCTCCCACAAGCTGGCTTGAAGGGCTGGACGGCCATTGGCAAAGGTCAGCCCACGGCGAGCGAACTGCTCGGCTTGGGCGGCATCGCCCTGAGCCATGCGTACCTGGGCCAGACGGTAAAGCACCTGCGGCTCACGCGGAGCAACGCGCTGGGCGCGTTCGAGGCTGGAGGAGGCACCATTGAGATCACCGCTCGCCTGTTGCTGTTGAGCGGTAGTCAGCAAAGCCAATACCGGGCCGTCCAGTTGCTCGTCGGCAGAAAGTCCGCCCGAACTGGCCGACGGAATCCCGCTTGGCGACGACGGCATGCTGTAGCTGCCCTGATTGATCGGCGCCGATTGGACCGGCGACGTGTCAATCGGCCCCGGCGTGATCGGACCCGGGGTAATCGGCGTGGTGCTGATCGGCGTCGAAGTCGTTGCCGCGCCGGGCACCATCACCACTACGCCGCTGTCACCTTGCGGAATCGCCTGGGTCTGCGACTGACCTTGCGCAGGGCGCTTGACGGTCGTCTGGCGGAAACCGCCATTGGCCGAGATCCGCTCACTGTTGGACACGGCGGTGCCGGAATCCACGACCGGAATCGAGCCACGTTGTACGCTAGAGCAACCGCTGAGCAAAGCTACGGCGGCAACCGCTGGAATCAACCACTTGTTCACTTGAAACCCTCTTTGCTTAATTCATCCAGCCCTTGACCCAGTCCATCACCGTCTCGGCAGGGTTTTCACCACCGCAAGCGGCACCGGGAGGCGGTTCGCTGCCGCGAATATACGGCATCTGCACGGCACCAAGGCAACCGGCGTCAGAACCTTGCCCGGTTCGCGAGTCCACCCAAGCCTGAACGATATTATCCGGCTGCGGCATGTCCAGCGGCAACGGGTCGGCCTTGCGCATAAAACTGGTCCAGACCTGCAAGGCACCGGTGGCGCCGGTGAATGGCGTCTTGCCGTTGTCGTCGCGACCCAGCCAGACCACCGCCAGCAAGTCCTGGCTGAAACCGGCAAACCAACTGTCTCGCGAATCGTTACTGGTACCGGTCTTGCCCGCCAGGGTCAGGGTCCTTGGCAACGCGTTATAAACCGAGCTGCCGGTACCCTCACGCATCACCCGCTGCATGGCGCTCTGGATCAGGTAAATGGAGGCCGGATCAAAACGCTGCTGAATCTGGAACGGATAACGCTTGAGTGGCTCGCCCTCGGCAGTCAGCACGCTACGAATCCCGCGCATCGGCGTATTGAAGCCGCCGTTGGCGAGGGTCTGGTACATGGTCGCCACTTCGATTGGCGTCATGCCGCCGGCCCCGAGCAACATCGACGGGAAGGCCGGGAATTCACGCGTCACACCCAGGCGCGCCACCGTCTTCAATACGTTCGGCACACCGACCGCCAAACCAAGACGCGCGGTCGACAGGTTGTAGGAATGCGCCAGGCCTTGATAGAGGAACACCGTACCGTGAGAACGGCGATCGTAGTTCTGCGGTTTCCAGACCTGACCATCCGCGCCTTTGACCGAGAAGGACTCGTCCGACAGCCAACTGGTCAATGTGTACTGGCTCGGTTTCTCCAGTGCGGTCAGATAAACAGCCGGTTTGATCAGCGAGCCGATCGGTCGTACAGCATCCAGCGCCCGGTTGAACCCGGCAAAACTGGCCTGGCGACTGCCGATCATGGCCTGCACTTCCCCGGTCTCCGGGTTGGTCACGACCATTGCCGCTTCGACGTCATCGGAACCCTTGCGTCCTGCCAGACGCTTGAAGGTGTCGTTGACCGAGGCCTCAGCCTTCATCTGCAGGATCGGGTCGAAACTGGTGAAGATGCGCAGCCCTTCTTCGGTCAAGTCTTCGTCGCGATAGTCTTCGCGCAACTGACGCTTGACCAGATCGAGGAAGCCGGGGAACGAGCTGTCCGCCAGACTGCCGCGCTTGGTCACGCCCAGCGGCATTTTCTTCGCCGCCTCAACCTGCTCGGCGGTCGCGACGCCCTGCTCTTGCAGCACATCGAGTACCAGGTTGCGCCGCTCGAGGGCACGCTCCGGATTACGACGGGGGTTATAGGAAGAAGGCCCCTTGACCATGCCCACCAGCAGCGCGACCTGATGCAGCTTGAGCTCGGCCAGCGGCTGGCTAAAGAAGAACTGGCTGGCCAGACCGAAACCGTGCACCGCACGCTGACCGTCCTGCCCGACAAACACTTCGTTGAGGTAAGCCTCAAGGATTTCGCGCTTGTCGTAGTGCAGTTCAAGCAGCAGCGCCATCATCGCTTCGGTGAGTTTGCGGCTCAGGCTGCGCTCGTTGGTCAGGTAGAAGTTCTTGACCAACTGCTGCGTCAGGGTACTGCCGCCCTGACGCATGCGCCCGGACGAACCGTTGACCCAGATTGCACGGGCGATCGACTTCGGCGAAACACCAAAGTGATGATAAAAATCACGATCCTCGACCGCCACCAGCGTTTCAAGCAAGTACGGTGGCACCTGATCGATCTTGATCAGAATCCGGTCTTCGAGGTTTTTCGGGTACAGGCCGCCGATCAGCAGCGGCTCCAGGCGCACCACCGACAGCTTCGAGCCTTTAGCCCCCGCCAACTCGGCCACGTAATCGCCGGAGAAACGCACCCGCACAGGTTGCGCTTGCTCCATGCCTTCATAGAACTGGAAGCCACGGGTATTCAGATCAACGGTATTGCCGTTGACCGACGCCGCCCCCGGACCGTTGGCCACGCTTTCACGGCGATAACCCAAGGCATCGAGCTCGGTCAGGAAATCATCCCGGCTCAGCTTCTGTCCGACGAACAGCTCGAGCGGGCGCGCGTAAACCTTGGCCGGGATGGTCCAGCGCTTGCCGGAAAACTTCTCCTGGACGATCGCATCAAGGTAAACGGCGAATCCGGCCAGCACCACAAGGGCGACCAGACTGAGTTTAATGGCCCAGCCCATCCACGGGCGCAGGCCCCTGGAGGGTGGTTTTTTCGGGGTACGGGGAGTTCGAGTACGAGTCATGGCGGCGGATTATACGCACTTTATTCATCCTCAACAGGAGCGCTCCGAGGTTTGCGTCAAGCGGACTTGCGGCCATAATGACGGCCTTGAATTTCCCAGACTCTGAAGGATCGCCTGTGAGCCAGTCCCTGATCGCTGCCCTGCAAAACCCTGCCCTCTACCCGCATCCAGTAGAGGGATTCCAGGTCATCGAGACCCATATTTCCTGGGTACTGCTTACCGGCCCCTACGCCTATAAAGTGAAGAAGCCGGTCAATTTCGGTTTTCTCGACTTCACCAGCCTTGAGGCTCGCGGACACTTTTGCGCTGAAGAACTGCGCCTGAACCAGCGTCTGACCGACGATTTGTACCTCGAAGTGCTGCCCGTCACCGGCAGCGCCGAGGCTCCGCAACTGGGCGGTGAAGGCCCAGCCATCGAATATGTACTGAAGATGCGTCAGTTCCCGCAAAACGGCTTGCTCAGCACCCTGCAAGCCAATGGCGAACTGACCACCGCGCACATCGACGAGATGGCCGAGCAAATCGCCCGCTTCCACCTCAGCGCGCCGAAAGTGCCGGCCGGGCACGAAGCCGGTACCCCGGACAGCGTCATGGCGCCGGTGCGGCAGAATTTCGAACAGATCCGTCCGTTCCTCAGCGACAAAGCCGACCTGTTGCAACTCGACGCCCTGCAAGCCTGGGCCGAAAGCAGCTTCGAGCGCCTCAAACCGCTGCTCGCCCAGCGCAAGGCCGAAGGTTTCATTCGTGAATGCCACGGTGATATCCATCTGGGCAATGCAACCGTGATCGACGGCAAGGTCGTGATCTTCGACTGCATCGAATTCAACGAACCGTTTCGCTTTACCGACGTTTATGCCGATACCGGTTTCCTGGCGATGGACCTGGAAGATCGCGGCCTGAAGTGCCTGGCGCGTCGCTTCATCAGCCAGTACCTGGAGCTGACCGGTGACTATCGCGGTCTCGAACTGCTGAACTTCTATAAAGCCTACCGCGCACTGGTTCGCGCCAAGGTTGCCCTGTTCAGCATGCCGGCCGACGCCACTGCGGTGCAGCGCGCCACGACCCTGCGCCAGTACCGCAACTACGCCAACCTGGCCGAAAGCTACAGCACCATTCCTTCACGCTTCATGGCCATTACCCACGGTGTTTCCGCTGTCGGCAAGAGCCATGTAGCCATGCGCCTGGTCGAAGCCCTGGGCGCGATTCGCCTGCGTTCCGATGTCGAGCGCAAGCGCCTGTTCGGCGAGCAAACCGTCGAGAATGACGTACAGGCCGGCATCTATAGCGCCGACGCCAGCGCGGCGACCTATGCCCGCCTCCACGAAATCGCCGACGTCATTCTGCGTGCGGGGTTCCCGGTGGTGGTCGACGCCACTTACCTCAAGCGTGATCAGCGTGACAGTGCAGCGAAGGTGGCCGAGGCCACGGGTGCACCCTTCCTGATCCTCGACTGCAATGCGCCACAGGCTGTAATCGAAAGCTGGCTGGCCATGCGCCAGGCAGACAAGAAAGACCCGTCCGACGCCACCCTGGCTGTTATCGCCGCCCAGCAAGACAGCCGTGAAGCGCTGACACCCGCGGAAATCCTCTGCAGCAAACGCGTCCAGACCAATGAAAGCGGGACGCTCGATACCGTTGTGGAGCAAATTCGCCAGCGCCTGCCAGGGCTGTAAGAACTATTTCAGTCGTGAGGCCCTCGCTGGCTTCACGACTGTCAAATAGTGGCACTATACTGGCGTCATAAAAACATCAGGTGATGCGACATGAGCCAGCCAAAACTTCTCGACACACCGCTATATGCCCTGCTGCACAAAGACGACATCAAAGGCTTCAACAGTGAACGCCCCAAGAATGGCCCCATCGACATGGTGGGTGGAGATTTTCGGGGGCTGGACCTGCGCGAACTGAATGCCGACGGCGTGAATTTCAGCGACGCCTACTTCCGTTCCGCCGACTTGCGCGGCATCGATTTTCGCAAAGCGAACCTGGAAGGCGCGAGCCTGGCCCACGCGCAAATCTCCGGTACGTACTTTCCAGTGGAACTCAGTGCCGACGAAATCCTGATGTCAATGAACTTCGGCACGCGATTGCGCTATCGCACCCGCTGATCATCGTCGCTGACTGACACGTCCGGCGCCTCTCGTTGCGCTGGACGGTGGGGATGTTCGCCCTTTGTTTCCAGATTCTTCCCCGCCTCTCTCTACTGCGCTCATAGACTTGTTCATGCACTGCCAATGCTCGTTTCTTAGAAGCATTTGCGTCGTAAACGAGCAAACAATCACGCTTTTCCTACTGATGGCTACACTCCTCAGAAGATTGCCCACGCTCTCCATTCGGCCATCGCAAGGAGGCTTGATGAATGATGAACTGCAACACCTGAAGAATCTTGGCAAGACGTCAGCGCAATGGCTGCATGCCGTGGGCATCCATAGCGCTTCGGACTTGCGTCGCCTCGGGGCGGTGGATGCTTATCGGGCCGTGCGCACGCGCGGTTTTCGGGCGTCCAAGGTGTTGTTGTACGCAATTGAAGGCGCCCTGATGGACGTTCACTGGAATGATATTCCTGCCGAGCGCAAGGAAGCCCTGAACAAACAACTGGAAGCCATCTCTACACGCAACAAGAATTGATCAGACAACTATTTCTGAAGCTTTGCAACCTGGAACCCAATGATTGCGGGGCCTGCAGACACAAATCCGGCAAATCGCAAGGAAATCGAAAAACAGCGGTTGACTTGGTAATGAGAATCGATATGATTATCACAACTGGTCGCGAGACTGGTCGATATTCTGAAAAGCCCTTGGTTCGGACTCTCGGATTATCTCCTCATCAGGCTAATCACGGTTATTTGACCCGGCTCTTGCCGGGTCTTTTTTTGCCTGTGGAAAAGTACTGACAGGATGCCGCGATGGATGCTCCAGGCAGATGACGACGACCCGGGTGGTCAGGCGCATAAACAGCTTTCCTTGAAGGTTTCCCGGGCATCGAATGATCAGGCCAAGTATCCTCGACGACAGGCACTTGTCCCCGGCGGGCAAGAGCGCCATTTGACAGCATTTAACCGCCCAGCTCGGACATATCCGGTCACGAGTTGCGGGATCGAGGATAGACATGAAGTTGCTTTGCGCAGGCGCCGAGTTGGTCAATGACAGCAGCCGCGGGTTCGACATCGATGACCAAAAGTTTTTTGCCGTGCGCCGCAGCGGACAGGTTTACGTCTACATCAATCGCTGCCCGCACCGGGGCGTTGCCCTGGAGTGGCATCCCGACCAGTTTCTCGACCCCAGCAACAGTCTGATCCAGTGCGCCACCCATGGCGCACTGTTCCTGATCGAAGACGGTGAATGCGTCGCCGGCCCTTGCGCGGGGCAAGCCTTGACCAGCGTGGTCTGCCACGAGGATGAACAAGGGATCTGGATCAGCCTTTAGCCACCTGGCAACACGTCCAGACGTCGGTCGACCAGCATTTCTTCGTGGCTCAACCGCACACCGTAAGCCAACACCTCGACACCACAGGCAATCGCCTCACGCAAGGCTTGCGCATAAGCGGCATCGATTTCCTGCGCCGGGCGCACGGCCTCGATGTCGGTCAGGCAAACGCAGTACAACTGCACCGCGCGAATACCGTCCCTGGCCAGGTGGGCCAGCTCCCGCAAGTGCTTGGCGCCACGCTGGGTGACCGCATCGGGAAACGCCGCCACCGCCGTACCGTCGAAGCCCAGGGTCACGCTTTTGACTTCGACGTAGGCCGGCCCTTCGGGGTAATCAAGGCGGAAATCGATACGACTGTTTTCCTGACCATAAGCCACTTCACGCTTGAGCCCGGTAAAACCGTTCAGCTCGGTGATGACGCCCGCCCGTAGCGCTTCTTCGATCAAACCATTGGCTCGGGCGGTATTCACGCAAAACAGCCGCCCCTGCGGGGTTTCACCGACCTCCCAGGTGCCAGGCAACTTGCGTTTCGGGTCGTTGGAGCGACTGAACCAGACCTGCCCGCCTTCGACCTGACAATTGAGCATCGAGCCAGTGTTCGGGCAATGAATGGTGAGCAATTCGCCGCCAACGGTTTCGATATCGGCGAGAAATCGCTTGTAACGTCGGATCAGGCGCCCTTCTTCGAGGGGAGGATGAAAACGCATCAGCCTTGCCAACTCCGCAACCCACGGGCAATGCGCTCGACCGCCTCCTGCAAACGCGCGAGATTTTGCGTATAGGCGAACCGCACATGATGCCCGGCCTGATAACGCCCGAAATCCAGCCCCGGGGTAAATGCCACATGTTCGGTTTCAAGAAAATGTTTACAGAACGCGAAGGCATCGCCGCCGAACTTGCTGATATCGGCGTATAAATAGAAAGCCCCTTCCGGCTCCACGGCAATACCGAAGCCCAGTTCACGCAAGGCCGGTAGCAGGTAATCCCGACGCCGGCCAAATTCGGCGCGACGCTCTTCGAGAATGCTGATGGTTGCCGGCTCGAAACAGGCCAACGCAGCGTACTGCGCCATGCTTGGAGCACTGATGTAGAGGTTCTGGGCGAGCTTTTCCAGCTCACCGACGGCCGCGTCGGGGGCCACCAGCCAGCCGAGCCGCCAACCGGTCATCCCGAAGTACTTCGAAAAGCTGTTCAGAACGAATGCACTGTCGTCGACTTCCAGCACGCTGGCCGCATCGGTGCCGTAGGTTAGGCCGTGATAAATCTCGTCGACCACCAGATGACCGTGGCGCTCCTTGATCGCGACAGACAGCTTCGCCAGCTCGTCGCGGGTCAGGATCGTGCCGGTTGGATTGGCTGGCGACGCCACCAATGCGCCGACGCTGTCGTGGTCCCAATGACGCTCGATCAGGTCCGGCGTCAATTGATAGCGCACCTCCGGACCGACCGGCACCAGTTGTGCCGCGCCTTCGACCAGCCGCAGGAAATGCCGGTTACACGGGTAGCCCGGATCCGCCAGCAACCAGTGTTTACCGGGGTCGACCAGCAAAGCGCTGGCCAGCAGCAACGCGCCGGACCCGCCAGGCGTGATGAGGATGCGCCGCGGATCGATGTTCAAACCATAACGCTGTTGATAGAAGCCCGAAATGGCCTCGCGCAGCTCTGGAATGCCTCGTGCGGCGGTGTAACGGGTCTTTCCCGCTGTCAGCGCAGCCTGGCCGGCCTGGATGATCGGTTCGGCGGTGGTGAAGTCCGGCTCGCCGATTTCCAGGTGGATCACATCGTGGCCGGCGGCCTGCAATTCATTGGCCCGCGCCAACAGCGCCATGACATGGAAAGGTTCGATCGCGCGACTGCGGGCACTGTAGGGCTGAGCCATTGGCCTTCCTTCAACGGAAAAAAACCGATTCTACCCAAGCGCAGGAACGAGCGAGAACCTAAAGCGGTCAGAGGCCTTGTAAGCCCGATCACAAACGACGCAGGCGCGCGCGCAAGGTTTGACTAAAATCAATAATTGAGCAGGGTTCCAGAGCCACCAGACAACGGTTTGTCATCAATTGCAAGCACCCTGTGCCGCGAGCTCGACATCCGGGAGTAGCGCGGCCCGAGTTGATCTGGTAAGTTCGCCCGCTTGCAGCCGCAGGGCCGGCAGGTGTCGGTGATGGAGCAATCCTGCGCAGATGGATTACAAGAGTAGAGGCGGTCTATTTCATGTCCACCCAAGCAAAGCAGCAAAACCAGACGATCAGCGGCTTCGAGCCCTATATTCAGAAAACCGGCGAAGAGTACATGGGCGAGCCCATGCGCAAGCACTTCACCAAGGTCCTGAATCAGTGGAAGAAAGAGCTGATGGAAGGTGTCGACAAGACCGTGGACCACATGAAGGACGAAGCGGCCAACTTTCCTGATCCGGCAGACCGTGCCAGCCAGGAAGAGGAATTCGCCCTCGAACTGCGTGCCCGCGATCGTGAACGCAAGTTGATCAAGAAGATCGACAAGACCCTTCAGTTGATCGAAGACGAAGAGTACGGCTGGTGTGAATCCTGCGGCATCGAGATTGGTGTCAAGCGCCTCGAAGCACGCCCTACCGCCGACCTGTGCATCGACTGCAAGACCCTGGCGGAAATCAAGGAAAAGCAAGTCGGCAAATAATTGCGACTTGAACGAAGAACGGAGCGTGCGAACGCTCCGTTTTTGTTTCCAAAATTCGCTGATGCCCGTTGCGATTAAAATCGCCATCACTGTAGGAGCAAGCTTGCTCGCGATGAACCTGAGAACGCCGCGGGGTACCAGGCTCCCGGCGTTATCGTTGACGGCAATCGCGAGCAAGCTCGCTCCTACAGGAATCTGACGACAGCCTGGAATAAGTTGCCTTGCCCTGATGACCGCCACCACCTCCCCCACCTACATCGGGCGTTTCGCCCCGACGCCCAGCGGCCATCTGCACTTCGGGTCGCTGGTCGCCGCGCTGGCCTCCTACCTTGACGCGCGCTCGGTGGGCGGACGCTGGCTGATGCGTATGGAAGACCTTGATCCGCCCCGTGAAGTACCCGGCGCCCAGGCGGCCATACTCAAGGCACTGGAAAGCTATGGCTTCGAGTGGGATGGCGACCTGGTTCGCCAAAGCGAGCGGCACGATGCCTACGCCGAGGTGCTCAATCGCCTCTTCAATCAAGGCCTGGCCTACGCCTGCACCTGCTCGCGCAAACAGCTGGAGCCGTATCACGGGATTTATCCGGGCTTGTGCCGCAATGCCGGCCACGGCACCGACGATGCGGCCATCCGCCTGCGCGTACCGGAACTGGAATACCATTTCATTGACCGGGTGCAGGGCCAATACCGACAGCATCTGGGGCGGGAAGTCGGCGATTTCGTGATCCGCCGCCGTGACGGGCTCTACGCTTATCAATTGGCGGTGGTCCTGGACGACGCCTGGCAGGGCATCACCGATATCGTTCGCGGTGCCGACTTGCTGGACTCCACGCCCCGCCAGCTCTACCTGCAAGAACTGCTCGGCCTGCCTCAACCGCGTTATCTGCATATCCCGCTGATTACCCAGCCTGATGGCAACAAGCTCGGTAAATCCTACCGTTCGCCGCCGCTGACCGAGGATCAGGCAACGCCCCTGCTGCTGCGGGCGCTTCGGGCGCTGGGACAGAACCCGGGAACCGAACTGACGTACGCCACGCCACGGGAAGTGCTGAATTGGGGCGTTGCCCACTGGGATGCCTCGCTGATCCCGCGCACACTGAGCCTGCCCGAGGCACAGCTATTGTGATCGCACTTGCAGTGGCGCCCCCATCCGTTACCATCGCCGCACGTTTTCGGGCACGCGCATAAAAAAGAGAGGCCGGGATGTACATCTATCGCTTGGTCCTGCTTTTGGTAGTGGGGATTTACCTGTTTTCCCCGGCCATCATGGATTGGTGGATCGACGCCACTGGCGCCTGGTATCGCCCTTATCTGCTCTGGCTGATTCTGATCGTCGTGACCTTCATCCTGCAGAGCCAAAAAGATGCCGATGAGCTTTAGCCTGACCCAGATGATCCTGATCAGCGCCGCATACCTGGCGGTGCTGTTCGGTGTGGCCTGGATCAGCGAACGGGGCATGATTCCCCGGGCGATCATTCGCCACCCGCTGACCTACACCCTGTCACTGGGCGTCTACGCCAGTGCCTGGGCGTTTTACGGCACCGTGGGCCTGGCCTATCAATACGGCTACGGTTTTCTGTCCAGCTACCTGGGCGTTTCCGGGGCATTCCTGCTGGCGCCGGTGCTGCTCTACCCGATCCTGAAGATCACCCGCACCTATCAGCTGTCGTCGCTGGCGGACCTGTTTGCCTTCCGCTTTCGCAGTACCTGGGCCGGTGCGCTGACCACGATTTTCATGCTGGTCGGCGTACTGCCGCTGCTGGCCTTGCAAATTCAGGCGGTCGCCGACTCCATCAGCATCCTCACCCGAGAGCCGGTACAGCATCGCGTGGCCCTGAGCTTCTGCGCACTGATTACGCTGTTCACGATTTTCTTCGGCTCCCGTCACATCGCCACCCGCGAAAAGCATGAAGGCCTGGTATTCGCGATTGCCTTCGAGTCGGTGATCAAGCTGATCGCCCTCGGCGGTGTCGGGCTGTATGCGCTTTACGGCGTGTTCGACGGCCCGCAACAGCTTGAACTGTGGCTGCTGCAAAACCAGACCGCGCTCGCCGCCCTGCACACACCGTTGCAGGAAGGCCCGTGGCGTACGCTGCTGCTGGTGTTCTTCGCCTCGGCGATCGTGATGCCGCACATGTATCACATGACCTTTACCGAAAACCTCAACCCGCGTTCGCTGGTCAGTGCGAGCTGGGGCCTGCCGCTGTTCCTGTTGCTGATGAGCCTGGCGGTGCCGCTGATTCTCTGGGCCGGCCTGAAACTGGGCGCCACCACCAACCCGGAATACTTCACCCTGGGAATCGGCATCGCCGCCAACAGCAAGGCTTTGGCGTTGCTGGCCTATGTCGGCGGGCTGTCCGCCGCCAGTGGCCTGATCATCGTCACCACGCTGGCACTGTCCGGGATGGCCTTGAACCACCTGGTCCTGCCGCTGTATCAACCACCGGCCGAAGGCAACATCTACCGCTGGCTGAAGTGGACTCGCCGGGCGCTGATCGTCGCGATCATCATGGCCGGCTACGGCTTCTACCTGATGCTCGGAGCC
This sequence comes from Pseudomonas sp. BF-B-30, assembly GCF_019956305.1. NCBI lineage: Bacteria > Pseudomonadati > Pseudomonadota > Gammaproteobacteria > Pseudomonadales > Pseudomonadaceae > Pseudomonas > Pseudomonas sp. BF-B-30. Next base: position 18,941 of record NZ_JAHBDG010000048.1, read on the forward strand.
GAGCAGGACCTGGCCAACCTCGGCATTGTCGCTTTCGTCGCCACGTTGCAGTTCCTGCCGGGCGTGCTCTCGGTCCTGTATTGGCCGACCGCCAACCGTCGCGGCTTCATCGCCGGCTTGCTGGCGGGGATCCTGGTGTGGCTGGTGACCATGCTGTTACCGCTGGTTGGCAACCTGCAAGGCTTCTACATTCCACTGCTGAACATGATCTACGTGCTGGACGACACCAGCTGGCACATGGCGGCGATTGCCTCGCTGGCGGCCAACGTGCTGATGTTCACGCTGATCTCGCTGTTCACCAACGCCAGCACCGAAGAGGCCAGCGCTGCCGAAGCCTGCGCTGTGGATAACGTTCGCCGCCCGCAACGCCGGGAACTGCACGCCGCCTCGCCCCAGGAGTTCGCCACGCAACTGGCCAAGCCACTGGGTGCAAAAGCGGCGCAGAAAGAAGTGGAACAGGCACTGCGCGACCTCTATCTGCCTTTCGACGAGCGCCGCCCCTATGCCCTGCGTCGCTTGCGTGACCGCATCGAAGCCAATCTCTCCGGCCTGATGGGCCCGAGCGTGGCCCAGGACATGGTCGAAACGTTCCTGCCGTACAAGGCTGGCGGCGAAAACTACGTCACCGAAGACATTCACTTCATCGAAAGCCGCCTCGAGGATTACCACTCGCGCCTGACCGGCCTGGCCGCCGAGCTCGATGCCCTGCGCCGCTATCACCGCCAGACCCTTCAGGAATTGCCGATGGGCGTTTGCTCACTGGCCAAGGATCAGGAGATCCTCATGTGGAACAAGGCCATGGAGGAACTCACCGGCATCGCCGCGCAGCGCGTGGTCGGTTCGCGCCTGAGTACCATTGCCGACCCATGGAAAGACCTGCTGCAAGGCTTCATCAATCTGCCGGACGAGCACTTGCACAAACAGCACCTGGCCCTCGACGGCCAGACACGCTGGTTGAACCTGCACAAAGCGGCGATCGACGAACCCCTCGCGCCAGGCAACAGTGGCCTGGTGTTGCTGGTGGAAGACTTGACCGAAACCCAGATGCTCGAGGACAAACTGGTGCACTCCGAGCGCCTGGCCAGCATCGGTCGACTGGCGGCCGGCGTGGCCCATGAAATCGGCAACCCGATCACCGGTATCGCGTGCCTGGCGCAAAACCTGCGCGAAGAACGTGAAGAAGACGGCGAGCTGAAGGAAATCAGCGGCCAGATCCTCGAGCAGACCAAACGCGTGTCGCGCATCGTCCAGTCGTTGATGAGCTTTGCCCATGCCGGCAGCCATCAGCACAACGACGAGCCCGTCTGTCTGGCCGAAGTGGCTCAGGATGCCATCGGCCTGCTGGCCCTGAACCGACGCAATTTCGAAGTGCAGTTCTACAACCTGTGCGACCCCGAACACTGGGTCGAAGGCGACCCGCAACGGTTGGCCCAGGTATTGATCAACCTGCTTTCAAACGCCCGTGACGCCTCGCCTCCCGGCAGCGCGGTACGGGTCAAGAGCGAAGCCGGCGAACACACGGTCGATCTGATCGTGGAGGACGAAGGCAGCGGTATTCCGTCGAGCATCATGGACCGATTGTTCGAACCTTTCTTCACCACCAAGGACCCTGGCGAAGGCACCGGTCTGGGCCTTGCACTGGTCTATTCCATCGTTGAAGAGCATTATGGACAAATCACCATCGACAGCCCGGCTGATGTTCAAAGCCAACGCGGTACCCGAATCAGGGTTACCTTGCCGCGTCATGTCGAAGCGACGTCCGCTGTGAACTGAGACCGTCGAGAGTATCGAATCAATGCCGCACATTTTGATCGTCGAAGACGAAACCATTATCCGCTCCGCCTTGCGCCGCCTGCTGGAACGTAACCAGTACCAGGTCAGCGAAGCCGGATCAGTGCAGGAAGCACAAGAACGCTTCACCATTCCCTCGTTCGACCTGATCATCAGTGACCTGCGCCTGCCGGGCGCGCCTGGCACGGAGTTGATCAAGCTCGCCCAGGGCACGCCGGTGCTGATCATGACCAGCTATGCCAGCCTGCGCTCGGCGGTCGACTCGATGAAAATGGGCGCGGTGGACTACATTGCCAAGCCATTCGACCATGACGAAATGCTGCAAGCGGCCGCACGAATCCTGCGTGACCGACAAACGGTACAAGCCGGCGGTGAAGCGGTTGCCGGTAAGGCCGCCAACGGTGCGGCGAAATCCGGTACCGACAACAGCAACGGTGAGATCGGCATTATCGGCTCGTGCCCACCGATGCAGGACCTGTACGTCAAGATCCGCAAAGTGGCACCGACCGACTCCAACGTTCTGATCCAGGGCGAATCGGGTACCGGTAAGGAACTGGTGGCGCGCGCCCTGCACAACCTGTCCAAACGTGCCAAGGCGCCGATGATTTCGGTGAACTGCGCAGCCATTCCGGAAAGCCTGATCGAGTCCGAGCTGTTCGGCCACGAAAAAGGCGCATTCACCGGCGCCAGCGCCGGGCGCGCCGGCCTGGTGGAAGCGGCGGACGGCGGCACCTTGTTCCTCGACGAAATCGGCGAACTGCCACTGGAAGCCCAGGCTCGCCTGCTGCGCGTATTGCAGGAAGGCGAGATTCGTCGCGTGGGCTCGGTGCAGTCGCAAAAAGTCGATGTGCGCCTGATCGCCGCGACTCACCGCGACCTCAAGAGCCTGGCGAAGATCGGCCAGTTCCGTGAGGACTTGTATTACCGCCTCCACGTTATCGCGCTGAAGCTGCCAGCCCTGCGCGAACGCGGTGCGGACGTCAACGAAATCGCCAATGCGTTCCTGGCGCGGCAAAGTGCGCGGATCAACCGCACCGACCTGAAATTCGCCGCGGATGCCGAGCAAGCCATTCGTCACTACTCCTGGCCGGGCAACGTTCGTGAACTGGAAAACGCCGTCGAGCGCGCCGTTATCCTGTGCGAAAGCCCGGAAATCTCCGCCGAGCTGCTGGGTATCGACATCGAACTGGGCGACCTGGAAGACGACGAATTCATTGGCCTGGCGCCACAACAGGGCAACGCCAGTAACAGCAACCACGAACCAACCGAAGATCTCTCCCTGGAAGACTACTTCCAGCATTTCGTCCTCGAACATCAGGACCACATGACCGAAACCGAGCTGGCCCGCAAGCTCGGGGTCAGCCGAAAATGCCTGTGGGAGCGCCGTCAGCGCCTGGGCATCCCACGTCGCAAGACCGGGGTGACCAGCGAAAGCTGAACCGTACCTGTCTCATGTGCGGGTAACACATGACTTTGTGAAAAACTGTTACCTCAGTTTTTTCACGTAACAGAAGCCGGGGCTTACGGTAACGAAGCCCCGGCTTTTTTTGGCCCTCGAAATGTCTGCCGACCGGCCTAACCCCTTGTTTTATTGGGTTTCGCAAAAGTTGGCACGCACCCTGCTATATGTTTGGTACAAGAACAATAACAAGCAATGCACAAGACAATAAAAATAAGACGAATCGACTCACGCACAATAAAAACAAGACGGCGAGAGGCGCAGCTAACTGATTCTTTTGGAGAGGCGTTGTATTTGGGGCTTGCCCCACGACCAGGCCGAGAACAACAAAAAACTGTCTTAAGACAGAGCCTGTACTGGTTGGATCGAAAGATCACTGCAATTCAGCGACCAAAGCAATCCGTTTGCTCTTGGCTCCCGATTGGGAGGGTCATGAAGGAAAGCTTCATGGCGAGGGCACTCAACAAAAACAAGAAGCCCGAAACCAAAAATAAAAATAGAGCATGCAACTACTTCTTGGGGAGCTTCGGCTCCCCTTGTGGTTTCTGCGATCCCCCCATACCCGCTCCTACATCTCATATCTGCTGTCTCCTACACCATCCCCCGACTAAATGCTAGAATCCCCGCCCATCATGCGGTCATTCTTCTGTTATGGCCGAATATTCCTTCAAACAGTGCATCCCATGCTGAAGAAGCTGTTCCAGTCATTCCGTTCTCCCAAGCGTCCTACGCAACACATTCGCAGCACGCCTGAAGTGCTCAACAGCGGCCAACACTCGCTGCAGAAGGCGCAATTCAGCCGTTACGCGGTGAATATCGTTGAACGCCTGCAGAACGCCGGTTATCAGGCTTATCTGGTTGGCGGTTGCGTGCGCGACATGCTGCTGGGTATCACCCCGAAAGATTTCGACGTTGCCACCAGCGCCACACCCGAGCAGGTACGGGCCGAATTCCGTAACGCGCGAATCATCGGGCGCCGGTTCAAACTGGTGCACATCCACTTCGGCCGCGAAATCATCGAAGTCGCGACCTTCCGCGCCAATCACCCGCAAAACGAAGACGAGGAAGACAGCAACCAGTCTTCGCGCAACGAAAGCGGGCGCATCTTGCGCGATAACGTTTACGGCACCCTGGAAGAGGACGCGCAACGTCGCGACTTCACCATCAATGCCTTGTATTACGATCCGGTCAGCGAACGCATCCTCGACTACGCCAACGGCGTACACGACATCCGCAATCACCTGATCCGCCTGATCGGCGATCCGACGCAACGCTACCAGGAAGACCCGGTAAGGATGCTGCGGGCCGTGCGTTTCGCCGCCAAGCTGAACTTCGGCATCGAAAAACACAGCGCCCTGCCGATCCGCGGCCTGGCGCCGATGCTGCGCGAGATCCCGTCGGCTCGTCTGTTCGAAGAGGTGCTCAAGCTGTTCCTCTCCGGCCATGCCGCCGACACGTTTGAAATGCTGGTCGACCTGCAGTTGTTCGATCCACTGTTCCCGGCCAGCGCCGAAGCACTGGAATACAACCCGACGTACACCCACACCCTGATCAGCGAAGCCCTGATCAATACCGACCTGCGGATCAAGCAGAACAAACCGGTGACCCCGGCGTTCCTGTTTGCAGCCCTGCTCTGGCCTGCCCTGCCGGCCCGCGTCCTGCGCCTGCAGGAGCGTGGCATGCCGCCGATTCCGGCGATGCAGGAAGCGGCGCACGAACTCATTGCCGAGCAGTGCCAGCGCATTGCGATTCCGAAACGCTTCACCATGCCGATCCGCGAAATCTGGGACATGCAGGAACGCCTGCCCCGCCGCAGCGGCAAGCGTGCCGATCTGTTGCTGGACAATCCGCGCTTCCGCGCCGGCTACGACTTCCTGCTGCTACGTGAAAGCGCCGGCGAGCAGACCGATGGCCTGGGCGAATGGTGGACGGACTATCAGGACGCCAACGAAAGCGAGCGTCGCGACATGATTCGCGACCTCAGCGGCAAGGACGAAGGCACCGGCGCCCCGCGCAAGCGTCGCCGCAGCGGTGGTTCCAAGCGCAAACGCGCTGCCGGCGCTTCGAGCACCACGGGCGAGTAATCCATGGAACGCATCTACATCGGCATGGGCAGCAATCTGGCTGACCCCGCCGAACAATTGCGCAGTGCCGTCGAAGCGCTGGCGCAGTTGCCGCAATCGGAGTTGGTCGGGGTTTCTGCGTTTTACCAAAGTGACTCGCTTCTGCCCGGCCAACCGCGTTACACCAATGCAGTCGCCGCTCTCGACAGCACACTGGCGCCGCTGGATCTTCTGGATGCCTTGCAGGCCATCGAAAACGGCCAGGGTCGCGAGCGTCTTGAGCGTTGGGGACCGCGCACGCTGGACCTCGACATCCTGCTGTTCGGTGATCGCCTGATCGACGAACCGCGCCTCAAGGTTCCCCATTACCACATGCAGGAACGGGCCTTCGTGTTGTACCCGCTGGCGGAACTGGCACCTGCGGATCTGCACTTGGCCGATGGCCGGAACTTGGCCGAACTGCTCAAGGCATGCCCGTTCGTCGGCCTGGAACGCCTCCTCCCGACATGACACAAATACCCTGTGGGAGCGGGCTTGCTCGCGAAAGCGGTGTATCAATCAACATTAATGTTGAATCTGATGCCCCCTTCGCGAGCAAGCCCGCTCCCACATTGGTTTTGTGTCGCGCACAAGATCTGCTGCTGAATCGCATCAGTTACCCCGGTAACACCCCACCCGTAACAATGCGGTAACACACGCAATTGACTTCCCTCGTTCTCCTCACGACTATAGGCGTCCCGCTGCCGCCTACACGGCGTTCAAGGGCGCAATCCAGGCCTTAAAAGCACGACGAAAGAGCGTGCGCCTGTATTCAACGAAGAATCACGCGCGTTACTCGCAGTAGTTTCCACAGCGCCTGAATGAGGAACTTTTCATGCCAGCCATCACCCTGACCACCCTGCAAGGTCTGAAGCAAAAAGGTGAAAAAATCACCATGCTGACCTGCTACGACGCGACCTTCGCCCACGCCTGCAATCAGGCCGGCGTCGAAGTGCTGTTGGTGGGCGACTCCCTCGGCATGGTTCTGCAGGGCCACGACAGCACCTTGCCTGTCACCACTTCGGAAATGGCTTACCACGTGGCCGCCGTCAAACGCGGTAACAGCGATGCCCTGATCCTCGCCGACCTGCCTTTCATGGCCTACGCCACCACCGAGCAAGCCATGACCAACAGCGCCCTGTTGATGCAGGCCGGTGCGCACATGGTCAAGGTCGAAGGAGCGTTGTGGCTGGCCGACTCGATCCGCCTGCTGGCCGAGCGCGGCATCCCTGTCTGCGCGCACATGGGCCTGACGCCACAGTCGGTGAACATCCTTGGCGGCTACAAGGTCCAGGGTCGCAATGAAAACCAGGCGCGTCAGATGCGCGCCGACGCGATCGCCCTGGAGCAGGCTGGCGCGGCAATGCTGCTGCTCGAGTGCGTCCCGAGCGAACTGGCGGAAGAAATCACCCAGGCGGTGAAGATTCCGGTGATCGGTATTGGCGCCGGCAATCGCACCGACGGCCAGGTGCTGGTTCTGCACGACATGCTGGGCCTGTCCATTACCGGTCGCGTGCCGAAATTCGTGAAAAACTTCATGACTGGCCAGACCAGCATTGACGCTGCATTGAATGCCTACGTGACTGAAGTCAAGGCGGCAACTTTCCCTGGGATCGAACACGGATTCTCTGCATGAACACCGTAAAAACCGTACGCGAACTGCGGGCCGCCGTGGCCCGAGCCCGTGGCGAAGGCAAACGCATCGCCTTTGTGCCAACCATGGGCAACCTGCACAGTGGCCACGTGGCACTGGTGACCAAAGCCTCCCAACGGGCGGACTTCGTGGTGGCGAGCGTTTTCGTCAACCCGCTGCAATTCGGTGCTGGCGAAGACCTCGACAAGTACCCGCGCACCCTCGCCGCCGACCAGGAAAAACTGCTCCAGGCCGGTTGCCATTTGCTGTTTGCCCCCACCGTTGACGAAATGTATCCCGACGGCATGGCCGGCCAGACCCGCGTCAGTGTCCCGCAATTGTCCGAAGGTCTGTGCGGCGCCAGCCGTCCGGGGCATTTCGAAGGCGTGGCGACTGTGGTCAGCAAGCTGTTCAACATGGTCCAGCCAGACCTGGCGATTTTCGGCGAGAAAGACTTCCAGCAACTGGCGGTGATTCGCGCGCTGGTTCATGACCTGAACATGCCGATCCAGATCATCGGTGAGCCCACTGTTCGCGCAACCGATGGCCTGGCGCTGTCGTCGCGCAACGGCTTCCTCAGTGAAGAGCAACGCGCTGTGGCACCGGTGGTTTATCGCACGCTGAATGCGATCGGCGAAGCGATCAAGCAGGGCGAACGCGACTACCCGGCGCTGATCGGCACCCAGATCAAACAGCTCGAAGCAGCCGGCCTGCGTCCTGACTATCTGGAAATCCGCCATGCCCTGACCTTGCGCCCGGCGACGGCGCAGGATCGTGACCTGGTGATTCTGGTGGCGGCGTTCCTCGGTACGACGCGGTTGATCGACAACCTGCACCTGAACCTCGACGCGCCAATCTAAACACTGCAATACCCTGTGGGAGCGGGCTTGCTCGCGAATACGGTCTGTCAGCTGACACATACCTCGACTGACGCAACGCCTTCGCGAGCAAGCCCGCTCCCACATTCGATCTGCGGCAGTTTCCACACCTTATTGCTGCCTCTCAAGCCATCGGGCAAACTGCTCGCCGTTCGATTCCGACCTGGGAAATACTCATGCACGCCATCATGCTCAAAGCCAAGCTGCATCGCGCCGAAGTCACCCACGCTGTACTCGATTACGAAGGCTCCTGCGCCATCGACGGTGAATGGCTGGACCTGTCCGGCATTCGTGAGTACGAGCAGATCCAGATCTACAACGTCGACAACGGCGAGCGCTTCACCACCTACGCCATCCGTGGCGAAGAAGGTTCGCGCATGATCTCGGTCAACGGCGCCGCTGCCCACAAAGCCAAGGTCGGTGATCGCGTGATCATCTGCGCTTACGCTCATTACAGCGAAGCTGAACTGCTCAACTTCAAGCCACGCATGCTCTACATGGCACCGGGCAATGAACTGAGTCACACCAGCAATGCCATTCCGGTCCAGGTTGCCTGATACGAGTCTTGCCTCTTCCGTTTGTCGGACCTTTCCTAACTTCGATGTTAAAAAGTACCGGAAACAGGTCAGACAAAGTCAAGACAGATCATTGCGCGGGGTTTACTGTAGTCGCCCTGCGCCATGAAATCGTGTCGACGCAGTTGACCGGAACGCCCACCCACAGCGCTCCGGGATTTTTAGTGTTCAAAAGGCCGTTCAAGTAATAAGGAAACCCGCAGCGATGGCGTATTACCGCACTCCTCACGACGTTACCGCTCTGCCCGCCTGGCAAGCGTTGAATGACCACCGCCAAGCCATGCAGGATTTCAGCATGCGCGAAGCCTTCAATGCCGATCCGCAGCGCTTTACTCAATTCACCCTCAGCAGCTGCGGCCTGTTTCTCGACTACTCGAAAAACCTGATCAACGCCGAGACCCGCAATCTGCTCGTGGGCCTGGCCAACGAAGTCGACCTCAAGGGCGCGATCAAGTCGCTGTTCGATGGCGAAATCGTCAACTCTTCCGAAGGTCGTCCGGCCCTGCACACGGCACTGCGCCGCCCGGTTGGCGACAAGCTGTCGGTCAATGGCGTCAACGTGATGCCGGAAGTGCACAAGGTACTGAACCAGATCACCGACCTCGTCGGCCGTATCCACGACGGTCTGTGGCGCGGTTACACCGAGAAGCCGATCACTGACGTGGTGAACATCGGCATCGGCGGCTCCTTCCTCGGCCCGGAACTGGTATCCGAAGCCTTGCTGTCCTATGCCCAGAAAGGCGTGCGTTGCCATTACCTGGCAAACATCGACGGCAGCGAGTTCCACGAACTGACCATGAAGCTTCGCGCCGAGACCACGCTGTTCATCGTCTCGTCGAAATCCTTCAACACCCTCGAAACCCTGAAGAACGCCCAGGCTGCCCGTGCCTGGTATCTGGCCCAGGGTGGTTCGGAAGCCGAGCTGTATCGCCACTTCATCGCGGTATCGAGCAACAACGCCGCCGCGGTAGCGTTCGGCATCCGCGAAGAGAACATCTTCCCGATGTGGGACTGGGTTGGCGGGCGTTACTCGCTGTGGTCGGCCATTGGTCTACCGATTGCCCTGGCCATCGGCATGTCCAACTTCAAGGAGCTGCTGTCCGGTGCCTACACCATGGACCAGCACTTCCTGACCGCGCCGTTCGAACAGAACATGCCAGTGCTGCTGGCCTTGCTCGGCGTGTGGTACGGCAACTTCTGGGGCGCGCAGAGCCACGCGATCCTGCCGTACGATCACTACCTGCGTAACATCACCAAGCACTTGCAACAGCTGGACATGGAATCCAACGGCAAGAGCGTGCGCCAGGACGGCAAGCCCGTGTCCACAGACACCGGGCCGGTAATCTGGGGCGGCGTCGGCTGCAACGGTCAGCACGCCTACCACCAGTTGCTGCACCAGGGCACCCAATTGATCCCGGCCGATTTCATCGTGCCGATCGTCAGCTTCAACCCAGTGTCCGACCACCACCAGTGGCTGTACGCCAACTGCCTGTCCCAGAGCCAGGCGCTGATGCTCGGCAAGACCCTTGCCGAGGCCGAAACCGAACTGCGTGACAAAGGCATGAGCGAAGCCGAAGTGCAAAAGCTTGCACCGCACAAAGTCATCCCGGGCAACCGTCCGAGCAACACCCTGGTGGTCGAGCGCATCAGCCCGCGTCGCCTCGGCGCTCTGGTGGCGATGTACGAACACAAAGTCTTCGTGCAAAGCGTGATCTGGGGCATCAACGCCTTCGACCAGTGGGGCGTGGAACTGGGCAAGGAGCTGGGCAAAGGCGTCTACAACCGCCTGGTCGGCAGCGAAGAAACCCCGGCCGAGGACGCCTCGACCCAAGGGCTGATCAATTACTTCCGTGGTCGTCACCGCGGATAAACTGAACAAACCTGCTACCCCCTGTGGGAGCGGGCTTGCTCGCGAAAGCGGTCTGACATTCAACGATGATGGTGAATGTCAGACCGCTTTCG
>NZ_JAHBDG010000049.1:0-27243 GCF_019956305.1 Pseudomonas sp. BF-B-30
AAACGGGGGGGGCCGCAATCGGGGGGATTGCAGACGAGTCATTGAGTTGTCTGGAAAAAAGAACGTGATCAGCCGGACGGTGCAGGGCGCGCAGACATGGTGTCGAACCTGATGTTATTGGTCTTGTGGAGCGGATGGTGCGGGGAATGTACTAGATGGTTCAATTGCTGGCGGCGGGTTTTGGGCGATTATCGAACATAAAATTTTGTAGCGTTTCATGGATGGCGAAGTGTACGGAGATTTATAAAAACACGATGTGCTTTAAGTTTTATTTAACTCTTTAAATTGCATGTGTGCGGGCGGGGTGTCAACCTGTTAAATCTGACAGTTGTTTTGGAAGATGTTGAGGTCTAGCATTTTTTTTTGGTTGTCTTTTGAAATGTGATCTTAATACGTCGGTTAGGAGATTGTCATGAGCGAAATAATGATTAATTCTGCGGAAGATTGGAACGACGAACAGGTGAAAGAACATCCTGTCCGTGGAAGAATAAATCTGACTCTTCGGGTTGACCCACCTGACAGTGATTCGGGAGTCGAGATCCAGTTAAGGAAATTGTTTTTTGTCTGGAAACAGTCTGCGCCCCATTTTGCACTGTTTGCCAAAGGAGAGGATGAACACGCTGGAACGGAGCTGTATCTTTCGGGCTATGGATTGGAGGCTGGCAAGACGTACGTTATTTCGGATGATCTTAAGGATGTGAGTGCACGGTTTGAAAGAGAGGGAACAACGAGCTACCCCCGGACTCCAGCTGAAGGAACACTTACTATCAGATCCATTGATTCTGAATCAATTGAAGGTTATTTCCGATTTGTTTTTAATAATACTGGCAAGGAGGATAAGCGGAAGATTGATGTTTATGGTACTAGTTTTACGATCGGGTATTCGGATGTGAAAGTTAGTTGAGTTTATTTCGATGATTGGCGAGTGGAAGGTGTTTTAAGTAACGCATCATGAAGTATCGAGCTTCATGGTGCGTCACTGTTTTACTAAGCGATCAGAAATACTTCATCTTCGGCGCTTCTTCTTTCAACGGCTCGTTCTTCGCCGTCTGTTCGTTCCAGCCACCACCCAGGGCCTTGTACAGGTTGACCTGGCTGACCAGCTGCGCCAGTCGGTCGGTGATCAGCACCTGCTGCGCACTGAACAGCTGACGCTGGGCATCGAGGAAGGTCAGGTTGCTGTCGACACCGATGCGGTAACGACGCTCGGCCAGGCGGTAGTAGTCCTGGTTGGCACTGACGAAATCTTTCTGTGCCTGCAACTGCTGGACGTAGGTCTGGCGGGCAGCCAGGCCGTCGGCGACTTCCTGGAAGGCCGTTTGAATGGACTTCTCGTAGTTCGCCACGCCGATGTCTTTCTGGATTTTCGAGTAATCCAGGCTGGCGCTCAGGGCGCCGGCGTTGAAGATCGGCAGGTTGATCTGCGGTTGGAACAACCAGGTGCCCGAACCACCCTTGAACAGACCGGACAGGTCCGGGCTCAGGGTGCCGGCATTGGCCGTGAGGCTGATGCTCGGGAAGAACGCAGCCCGCGCCGCGCCGATGTTGGCATTGGCGGCCTTCAGGTTGTACTCGGCCTGAAGGATGTCCGGACGACGATGCAGCAGGTCCGACGGCAGGCCGGGTGGAACGTCGCTCAGCAGGTCGTCGTCAAGTGGTTTGGCCGCTTGCAGGTTGGCCGGGACACCGGTGCCGAGCAGCAGCACCAGGCTGTTCTCGTCCTGGGCGACCTGACGGGTGTACTTGGCCAGTTGCGCACGGGCGTTTTCCACCGAGGTGCGCGACTGTGCCAGGTCCAGGGCCGAGGCGACGCCGACTTCGTTGCTGCGGGCGGTGAGCTTGTAGCTCTCCTCGAAGGCGGCGAGGGTGTCCTGGGTCAGCTTGTACAGTTCCTTGTCGGCCTGCCAGGTCAGGTAGGCATTGGCCACGCTGGCCACCAGGCTGATCTGCGTGCTGCGGCGGCCCTCTTCAGTGGCGAAGTACTTCTGCAACGCTTCTTCGTTCAGGCTGCGAACCCGACCGAACAGATCGAGTTCATAGGCGCTGACGCCAACAGTTGCCGAGTAGGAACTGCTGATGCCGGCTTCGCCGGTCTGGGAAGCATCAGCCGGAAGCCGCTGACGGCTGCCGCTGCCATTGGCCGAGACGGCCGGGAACAGATCGGCACGGGAGATGCGGTATTGAGCCGCGAACGCGTCGATGTTCAGGGCCGCGACACGCAGGTCACGGTTGTTTTCCAGAGCAACCTGGATCAGCTGTTGCAGCGCCGGGTCATGGAAAAACTGCTTCCAGCCCTGCTCGGCAGCCGCTTGCGCCGGTGCCTGGGCCGGCGAGTACGCCGGGCCCTGCGGGTACTGGCCCGCCACCGGCGCTTCGGGCTGCTGATAGTCAGGTATCAGCGAGCAGCCACCGAGCACGAAGGCGGCGACTGCCAGGGAGAGTAGCGACTTGCTCATTAGCCAGCCTCTTTAGAAGTTTCAATAGCGTCATCCTGGTCGGCGATTTTGCGCTGGCCAATGGACGACACGGTGACGAAGAACAGCGGGACCCAGAAGATCGCCAGCACAGTGGCCGTGATCATACCGCCGATTACGCCGGTACCGATTGCATGCTGGCTACCGGAGCCCGCACCGGTGGATATCGCCAGTGGTACCACACCGAGGACGAAGGCGAGCGAGGTCATGATGATCGGTCGCAGACGCATGCGGCAGGCTTCGATCGCTGCATCGCGCAGGCTACGCCCTTGTTCGTGCAATTCCTTTGCAAATTCGACAATCAGAATGGCGTTTTTCGCCGCCAGACCGATAGTCGTCAACAAACCTACCTGGAAGTACACGTCGTTGGACAAACCACGCAGGCTGGTGGCCATCAGCGCACCGATGATCCCCAGCGGTACAACCAACATCACCGCGATCGGAATCGACCAGCTTTCATACAACGCCGCCAGACACAGGAACACCATCAGCAGCGACAGGGCGTACAGCGCTGGTGCTTGCGAACCGGACAGACGCTCTTCGTACGACAGGCCGGTCCAGGAAATACCGACACCCGCCGGCAGTTTCTTGGCAATGGCCTCGACTTCGAGCATGGCTTCACCGGTGGAATAGCCTGGCGCCGGGGCACCGAGGATTTCCATCGCTTCCACGCCGTTGTAACGGGCCAGTTTCGGCGAACCGTAAATCCACTCGCCCTTGGCGAACGCCGAGAACGGAACCATGTTGCCGGTACTGTTGCGCACGTACCACTTCTGCAGGTCTTCAGGGCCCATTCGAGCGCCTGGCTGGCCTTGCACGTACACCTTCTTCACCCGGCCACGGTCGATGAAGTCGTTGACGTAGCTACTGCCCAGGGCAATCGACAGGGTGTTGTTGATGTCGGCGATGGTAATGCCCAGGGCACTGGCCTTCTCGTCATCGATTTCCAGCTGGTATTGCGGTTCGTCGTTCAGGCCGTTCGGACGCACCTGAGACAGGATCTTGCTTTGTGCGGCCATGCCGAGGAACTGGTTGCGCGCTTCCATCAGTTTTTCGTGGCCGATACCGGCACGGTCCTGCAGGAACACGTCGAAACCGGTGGCGTTACCCAGTTCCAGTACCGCCGGTGGCGCGAAGGCGAACACCATGGCATCGCGGAAGGTGAAGAAGTGCTGTTGGGCACGGGCCGCCACCTTGAACACATTGTTGTCGGCGTTACGTTCGTCCCACGGTCTGAGCATGATGAACGCCATACCCGAACTCTGGCCACGGCCGGCGAAGTTGAAGCCGGTCACGGTAAACACCGAGTTCACCGCATCGCCTTCGCCGCCATCCTTGCCAGGTCGCAGCAGGAATTCACGCATTTCGTCCACGACCACCTGGGTGCGCTGGGACGTCGAACCGGCCGGGGTCTGCACCTGGGCGAACAGTACACCCTGGTCTTCTTCCGGCAGGAACGCCGTTGGAATGCGGGTGAACAGCCAGATCATGCCAACCACGATCAGCAGGTACGCCAGCAGATACGGGATCTTGCGCTGCAGGATATTGCCGACACCGCGCTCGTAGCTGCGAACGCCACGGTCGAAATTGCGGTTGAACCAGCCAAAGAAACCACGCTTGGGTACGCCGTGCTCGCCTTTGGGAATCGGCTTGAGCATGGTGGCGCAAAGCGCCGGGGTGAAGATCAGCGCGACCAGTACCGACAGGGCCATGGCCGAGACGATGGTGATCGAGAACTGCTTGTAGATCACACCGGTGGAACCGCTGAAGAACGCCATCGGCAGCAGAACCGCCGACAACACCAGGGCGATACCGACCAGTGCACCCTGGATCTGGCCCATGGACTTCTTGGTGGCTTCCTTGGGTGACAGACCTTCTTCGCTCATCACCCGTTCGACGTTTTCCACCACGACGATGGCGTCGTCCACCAGCAAGCCGATGGCCAGCACCATGCCGAACATGGTCAGGGTGTTGATGCTGAAACCGGCGGCCGCGAGGATGCCGAATGTACCGAGCAATACCACCGGCACGGTCATCGTGGTGATGATGGTGGCGCGGAAGTTCTGCAGGAACAGGAACATCACCAGGAACACCAGGGCGACCGCTTCGACCAGGGTGTGAACCACGCCCTTGATCGATTCGGTTACGACCGGAGTGGTGTCATACGGAAACACCACTTCCATCCCTTGCGGGAAGAACGGCTTGAGGCTGTCGATGGTCGCGCGCAGGGCCTTGGCGGTATCGAGCGCGTTGGCACCGGTGGCCAGTTTCACCGCCAGGCCGGAAGCCGGGGCACCGTTGAACTGGGCGTTGATGCTGTAGTTCTCACCCCCCAGGCCGACTTCGGCAACATCCCTCAAGCGAACCTGGGAACCGTCCTTGTTGACCTTGAGCAGGATCTTTTCGAACTCTTCCGCGGTCTGCAGGCGGGTCTTGCCGATGATGGTCGCGTTCAACTGGGTGCCGGGCAGGGCAGGCAGGCCGCCGAGCTGGCCGGACGACACCTGGACGTTTTGCGCGGCGATAGCGGTCTTGACGTCGATCGGGGTCAGGTTGAAGTTGTTCAACTTGGCCGGGTCGAGCCAGATTCGCATGGCGTACTGGGAACCGAACACCTGGAAGTCGCCGACACCGGCGGTCCGCGAGATCGGGTCCTGCATGTTCGACACGATGTAGTTGGACAGGTCGTCCTTGGTCATGCTGCCGTCACGCGACACCACGCCGATCACCAACAGGAAGTTCTTCACCGCCTTGGTGACGCGGATACCTTGCTGTTGCACTTCTTGCGGCAACAGCGGGGTGGCCAGGTTCAGCTTGTTCTGGACCTGGACCTGCGCGGTGTCGGAGTTGGTGCCTTGCTCGAAGGTCGCGGTAATGGTCATGGTGCCGTCGGAGTTACTTTCCGACGAGACATAACGCAGGTTGTCGATACCGTTGAGCTGTTGCTCGATCACCTGAACCACGGTGTCCTGAACCGTTTGTGCCGAAGCACCCGGGTAGGCCACGGAGATGGCGATCGCTGGAGGCGCAATGCTCGGGTACTGGTTGATTGGCAGTCTGAGGATCGATAGTGCCCCGACCAGCATGATCACCAGGGCAATTACCCAGGCGAAAATCGGACGGTCGATAAAAAATTTCGACATGGTTTACTCCCCTTTGCCGCCAGAGGCTTTATCAGCTACCTGGGCGGGGGCCGGGTTCTTTACGGCTACGTTGGTCGCTTCACTGGCCTTGACTTCGATGCCAGGTTTGACGAATTGCAGACCTTCGGTGATCAGGCGATCGCCGGCCTTCAGGCCGTCTTCGATCAGCCATTGGTTACCGACGGTGCGGTTGGCCTTGAGTTGACGCAGTTCGACCTTGTTGTCCGGGCCGACAACCAGTGCGGTCGGCGTACCTTTGAGGTCGCGGGTCACGCCTTGCTGCGGGGCCAGGATCGCCGCGCTGTTCACACCGGCCAGCAACTTGGCGTGCACGAACATGCCAGGCAGAAGGGTGTGGTCAGGGTTCGGGAAAATGGCGCGCAGGGTGACGGAACCGGTGGTCTGGTCAACCGAGATTTCGGAGAACTCCAGCTTGCCGTCCAGCTTGTAGTCGCTGCCGTCTTCGAGGGTCAGCTTGACCGAAGCCGTGTTGTCGCCGGCTTTCTGCAGGCGACCGCTTTCCAGCTCACGGCGCAGTTGCAGCAGCTCGACCGAGGACTGCGTCACGTCGACGTAGATCGGGTCGATTTGCTGGATCACCGCCATCGCATCGGCCTGGGCATTGCTCACCAGCGCGCCTTCGGTCACCGAGGAGCGGCCGATGCGGCCGGTCAGCGGGGCATAGACCTTGGTGTAGCGCACGTTGATCTGCGCGGTTTGCAGCGCGGCTTCCGATTGCAGGCGGTTGGCCACGGCGGTGTCGTATTCCTGACGGCTTACGGCTTGTTCGTTGACCAGTTGCTGGTAGCGGTCGGAAATCGACTTGGTCGAGCGCAGGTTGGCTTCAGCGCTTTTCAGCGTCGCTTCATAGACCGACGGATCGATCTGGTACAGCTGCTGGCCGGCCTTGACGTCACTGCCTTCCTTGAACAGGCGCTTGAGAATGATGCCGTTGACCTGTGGGCGGACTTCGGCAATGCGGAACGCACTGGTACGGCCGGGCAGATCGGATGTCAGGGTGAAAGCTTGAGGTTGCAGAGTCACGACGCCGACCTGAGGCGGTGGGGCGGCCGGTGCTGCCTCTTCCTTTTTGCATCCGCTGAGCAGCGATGCCAGGGCGACGGCGGCGACCAGAGCGGTAACAGCTGGCTTGAATTGCATGAAAATCCTCGGGTCAGGCACGCAAGGTGCGCACTAGAAAGGTGGAAGGTTGAAAAATGTTTGCCGAGTGGATAAGTAGCTTGCTAAGGAATATACTTACGTACATGGCTGTTTGTAAATACCCAGGCTGCGTATCAACGCCGTTACACAAGCCGCTACACAAGCCGTTGAAAGGTTGGAATTGTAGGCCGGGGACGAATCCCCGGAACGTTCGCCCCACTTTTATTCAGCTGATGTTCAGGCATCGCTGAAGCACCCTGATTGAGGTTGTACTGCCATGGTCCGTCGTACCAAAGAGGAAGCTCAGGAAACCCGCGCGCAAATTCTCGTGGCGGCCGAAAAGGCCTTTTTCGAGCGAGGCGTGGCACGCACGACCCTGGCGGACATCGCGACCCTGGCCGGCGTCACTCGAGGGGCCATCTACTGGCATTTCAGCAACAAGGCGGATCTGGTGCAGGCCATGCTCGACACTCTGCATGAGCCGCTGGAAGAAATGGCCAAGGCCAGCGAAAGCGAAGACGAACTCGATCCTCTGGGCTGCATGCGAAAGTTGCTGATTCATTTGTTTCATCAAATTGCGCTGGACCCGAAAACCCGACGCATCAATGAGATTCTTTTTCATAAGTGCGAATTCACCGATGAAATGTGCGACCTGCGCCAACAACGGGTGTCAGCCAGCCTCGAATGCAATGTGCGGATCGGTCTGGCCCTGAGTAATGCAGTGAATCGCGGTCAGTTGCCGGAAAACCTCGACACGGCCCGCGCCGCGATCAGCTTGCATGCTTATATTGATGGCATCCTGTACCAGTGGCTGCTGGCCCCCGACAGCTTTGAATTGCACGCCGAAGCCGAGCGTTGGGTCGATACCGGGCTGGATCTGTTGCGCTTTAGCCCCAGCCTGTGCAAATGAAACAAAATGATAAATTGGCTCCCTGCAAGTCAACCGTTGAAGTCACCGAGGATCATTTTACTTCGCGTGCCTTTTTTGCAATGGGGGCTTTTATATACGGACGTGTGCCAGGTTGACAGCTACCAGGCTACATAATTTGTAGGAATTTTGTGTCGAGCTTGCATGGGGAGTGAACCTCGTGCGGATTCCACTACTGCTAAAAAGAACCCCGGATTTGCGAGCCGGGGCCTGGAATGTGGCGAAGAAAATGCATCAGCAAGCTGATTTGATACGTTTTTTCACCGGCGTCTTTTCTATCTGATCAGTATCAACCGACTATCAAGTCGACGCTAAAACTGAAGGGCGCCTCTTTATTCTTTTTCGTGATGTCGGCAGTGACCTTATATGAGCTGTTGCTGTTGCCGGATCGCGTTATTGTTTTTGACCAATTTGGTTTCAGGTTCGGATGCAGGACGCCGAAAACCACTGAAACTGTCAGCTGAATAGCTAGCGTGAATATTAATCCATCTTCGGTAATGTACGAGAACTGTTGCAGGATCGGGGCGAACTTTCTTTTGTTGTAATACATTCCATTACTTGAGAAGTCCCGAAGGTAAGGAAGATCGAGGGTTTGCTCATCGTTCGCTTCGATTTCGAAAGCTGATAGCGAGGTTCCGGTCAAATCCCAGCCTGCTTTCAAGAGCCGGATCGGGCCATCGGTGTTGTTGGAAATGTTAATGGTCATTATGGTGTATTGATTGGGGAATTTACTGGCTGAAGCAGAAAAAATGCTGGAATCATCAGGTTCATATTCTGTGCGTGCAATGATGCGAGGCACGTTTATCGGGCCATTGTTGTTCATGCTGTTAATCCTTTAAAGTTATTGAGAGGCTTTCCGTGGCGCTCGGAATGTTGTAGCGAAGCGTTGTGAAGTATTAGATTGTTCTGTTGGGTTTGTCTGGGGTTTAATTGTAATTTTGTATTGAGGTACGTGCAGGTGTGATGCAAATTTAGATGGCAGGTAAGTTGTCAGAGATTTAAGTATGACAAGCGGGTTTTGGCTTGTTTAAAGCAAAAAAAACCCGACGTCCAAAACGCCGGGCTATTCGAGTTTTTCGCAGGCCTACAAGGTTGGATAGTCGATGTAACCGACAGGCCCCTTGGCGTAGAACAGTTCCGGACGCGCTTCGTTCAACGGCGCGTCAGCCTGCAAGCGTGCCGGCAGGTCAGGGTTGGCAATGAAAGGTACACCGAAGGCGACTGCATCGGCCTGGCCACTGGCGAGTAACGCGTTGGCGCTGTCCTTGGTGAAACGCTCGTTGGCAATGTAGGGGCCGCCGAAGGCTTCCTTGAGCTGCGGGCCGAGGCTGTCGGCACCTTCTTTCTCCCGCGAGCAGATGAAGGCAATGCCACGCTTGCCCAGTTCGCGAGCGACATAGGTGAACGTTTCAGCGAGGTTGTCGTCGCCCATGTCATGCAGGTCGGCGCGTGGCGACAGGTGCACCCCCACGCGGCCGGCGCCCCAGGTTTCGATGGCGGCGTCTGTCACTTCCAGCAGCAGACGGGCACGGTTTTCCAGGGAGCCGCCGTAGTTATCGGTCCGCTGGTTGGTGCTGCTTTGCAGGAACTGGTCGAGCAGGTAACCGTTGGCGGCATGGATTTCCACACCGTCGAAGCCGGCGGCCTTGGCGTTCTCGGCACCGACGCGGTAAGCGTCGACGATGTCGGCGATTTCAGCGGTTTCCAGGGCGCGCGGTACAGGGAAGTCGGCCAGCGGACGAACCAGGCTGACGTGGCCCTTGGGCTGGATGGCACTCGGAGCGACCGGGGCTTCATCGTTCAGGTACAAACCGTGGGAAATGCGACCCACATGCCACAGTTGCAGGAAGATTTTGCCGCCCGCGCCATGGATAGCCTTGGTCACGTTGGACCAGCCACGCACTTGATCGTTGGACCAGATGCCCGGGGTGTCCGGGTAGCCGACGCCCATTGGGGTCACCGAAGTGGCCTCGCTGAGGATCAGGCCGGCGGTGGCACGTTGCACGTAGTACTCGGCCATCAGCGCATTGGGCACGCGGCCTTCGTCGGCGCGGCAGCGGGTCAGTGGCGCCATGATGATGCGGTTGGCCAACTCGAGGTCGCCCAGTTTGATCGGATCGAAAATAGTCGTCATTTAGTGGCTCTCTTTTGGAGATCAGTTAGAAGTAGCTGGGGCCAGGTCGGGATTGCCGCCCTGACGGAAAGTAATCAGGGTCACCAGCAGGGCGAGTACCGCCAGTGCGGCTGCCGCGAGCGGCACGCTGGTCAGGCCGAAGCCGTGGGCAATCACGCTGCCGCCGACCCAGGCACCCAGAGCGTTGCCGATGTTGAAAGCGCCGATGTTCAGGGTCGACACCAGGTTCGGTGCGGCCTTGCCGAAGGTCACCACGTTCACTTGCAGCGCCGGTACGGCGGCGAAGCACGCGGTGGCCCAGAGGAACAGGGTGATTTCGGTAGGGATCAGCGCGACGCTGGTCCAGGTCAGCACGGTGGACACCACGGCCATGGTGACGAACACACCGATCAGCGTCGCGGCCATGCCTTTGTCGGCCAGCTTGCCGCCGATGATGTTGCCGACCGTCAGACCCAGACCGATGAGCATCAGGGTCCAGGTCACGCCACGGGGCGAAACGCCGGTGACTTCGCCGAGCAGCGGGGCGACGTAGGTGAACAGGGTGAACACCGAGGCGGCGAACAGCGCGGTCATGCTCAGGGACAGCCAGATGCCGCCGCCCTTGAGTGCGGCCAATTCGGCGCGCATGTCGAGTTTCTCTTCATCACGCTTGGCCGGCAGGAAGCGGATCAAGCCGATCAGCGCGATCAAACCGATCACGGTCACGGCCCAGAAGGTCGAACGCCAGCCGGCTTCCTGACCGAGTGCGGTGCCCAGCGGTACGCCGAGGACGTTGGCCAGGGTCAGGCCGGTGAACATCAGGGCCACGGCCGAAGCGCGTTTGTTCGCAGGCACCAGGCCGGCGGCTACCACTGAACCGATACCGAAGAAGGCGCCATGGCAGAGGGCGGTGACCACACGGGCGAACATCAGCACGTTGTAGTCGCCGGCCACTGCGCAAAGCAGGTTGCCGACAATGAAGATGCCCATCAACGCCACCAGGGCTGCCTTGCGCGGCAGTCTGGCGGTGGCCAGCGCCATGAACGGCGCGCCGATGGCCACGCCCAGGGCGTAACCGGTCACCAGCCAGCCGGCACCGGGAATCGACACACCGAGGTCCGCCGCCACGTTGGGCAGCAGGCCCATGATGACGAACTCGGTGGTGCCGATGGCGAAGGCGCTCAAGGCCAGGATGAGTAGCGAGAGGGGCATGTTTAATTCCTTGTCGGCCGACTGACGTTAAGGGTCAGAGCTCTTTACTGAAGGTTTTGAGGAATTCCTGGATGGTTTCCTCGTTGCGTTTGAAAAAATGCCACTGGCCGACTTTGCGGCTGCTGATCAGGCCGGCGCGTTGCAGGGTCGCCAGGTGTGCGGACACCGTGGACTGCGACAGGCCGCAACGTTGATCGATCTGCCCGGCACAAACGCCGTGCTCGTTACTGTGGGACTGGTCGGGAAATTCGACGGTCGGGTCCTTGAGCCAGTGCAGGATGTCTCGCCGTACTGGGTGTGCCAGGGCTTTTATTATTTCGTCGAGATTGATGGTCATGATGTGGGCTCGTGATTTTTAAAACGCTATATCGCGATGAGGCGAACTTTAAATCGGTATTTCGCGATATACAAATATGATTTGGCTCTGACCAACTCACATTTCGGTATATCGAGTTATAACGATATGTTGAGTGTAACAAGGCAAGGGGGCAGTGCTAAGCTGCGCCCATGAACTATCTCGCACATCTTCACCTTGGTGGCCAGCGTCCCGGCCAATTGCTCGGCAGTCTGTATGGCGATTTCGTCAAGGGACGCCTGCAAGGGCAGTTCGCTCCGGACATCGAGGGGGCTATCCAGTTGCACCGCAGCATCGACGTGTTCACCGACCGCCATCCGCTGGTGGACGTCGCGTTGTCGCGTTTCTCCCTGACCCGTCGTCGCTACGCGGGTATCGTGCTCGATGTGTTTTTCGACCATTGCCTGGCCCGGGACTGGACGCTGTATGCCGACCGGCCCCTGGCGTTGTTCACTTCGGACGTTTACCGGGTGCTGTCCAGCGAACGGCAATTGCCGGAGCGGCTGGCGAGGATTGCGCCGCACATGGTGGCCAATGACTGGCTGGGTTCGTATCAGGAATTCGAAGTGCTGGAGCAGGTGTTGCGCGGGATCTCGCGACGCCTGACCCGGCCGGAAGAACTGGCGGCGGCGATGCAGGAATTGCGGCGGTTGTATGAACCGTTGAGCGAGGACTTCAGGTTGTTCTATCCGCAGCTTCAGGATTTTGCCCGGAACTATCCAACACCATAAAACCCCTGTGGGAGCGGGCTTGCTCGCGAAGGCGGTGTATCAGCTGACATCTGAGCTGAATGACATTCCGCCTTCGCGAGCAAGCCCGCTCCCACAGGGGATGTTTTTCAAGCTGCGATAGCTGGGCGCATCGGCACTTGCTGTTTTTCCGGAATCGCCCCGAACAACACCTTCTGCACCGCCTGCTGCGCCTCGAACGCCAGTGCCGCGCGTTCCCGGCCTTCGCAAGCGATTGGCTTGAGCAGATGAATCTCCACGCCGCCACGGTCATTGGCGAACAACCGCATCAGATGCGACAGCAAGTCATCGTCGCCAATGAACGGCGCCAGCGCGCAAGGCTCGCCGTCACGCACATAACGAATCGCCACCGGCTGCATCGCCACTTCGGAATCGATGGCGGCGGACAGCAGGCGGCCGTGAAAGGTACGTAGCGAACGGCCATCGGTGGTGGTGCCTTCGGGGAACATCAGCAGCGGGTGTGCCTGTTCCAGGTGACGGGTCATCTGCTTGCGGATCAACTGGCTGTCACCCGAGCCACGGCGGATAAACAGGCTGCCGGCTTTGGCCGCCAGCCAGCCGGCTACCGGCCAGGTGCGCACTTCGGCCTTGGACAGGAACGACAGCGGTGTGAGCATGCCCAGCAGCGGGATGTCGGTCCAGGACACGTGGTTGCTGACCCAGAGCATCGGTGCCTTCGGCAACTCGCCGTGGACGGTCACGTCGAAGGGCAGGGCATTGCTCAGGCGGGCCATGAAAAACCGCGACCAGCGTTGCCGGCGCGCCATCGAATGGGCCATGCCCAAGCGCTCGAACAGCCCGAACACACTGGCCATGCCCAAGCCCAGCGTAACCACCATCAGCACTCGCGCGATTCGCGCGTACACCCGCAACCGGCCCATTACACAGCCGCCTTGAAGTGTTTGGCGTAACGCGGGCAGAGTTCGTCGCGCTTGAGCAGGATGAACACGTCGGCGACCTGGAAGTCTTCGTCCCAGCATGGCTCGCCGCAGATCTTCGCGCCCAGGCGCATGTAGGCCTTGAGCAGCGGTGGCATTTCGGCGATCACGTTCGACGGGATGTCGAGGCTCGGCAGCGGGTTTTTCGGCTCGGCGCGCAGATGTTCGGTGCACAGGTAGCGTTCGCGCAGACGTTGCATGATCGCGTGGGCCTGCACGCCGCCATCCTGCATCGGAATGCTCGCACAACCCATCAGGTAGCTGTAGCCGCCCTGGTTCAGGACTTCGGCCAGCTCGCCCCAGAGCACGGCGATGGTGCCGCCATTGCGGTAGGCCGGGTCGACACAGGTGCGACCGATTTCCAGGATCGGGCCTTGCAGGTGCACCAGACCGTGGAGGCTGAACTCTTCTTCGCTGTAGAATTTGCCCAGGCTGCTGGCAGCCGTGTGGTCGAGTAAACGGGTGGTTGCCACCAGGCGCCCGGTGTTCAAGTCACGCACGCCGATGTGGGCGCAGTGAACGTCGTAGTCATCCATGTCCAGACCCAGTTCAGCGCCCTTGAGTTTGGCGTTGAATTCGCCGCTGAACACATTGAAGCGCAAGGCCTGGGCTTCCTGCAAAGCCTCGGCGCCCACCAGGCGTTCGGCTTGCAGGCGGCGTTCGTTGCCGGTGTCGCTGATGCGGGCGATCTGAGTCATGGCGAATCTCCGTGCGGGCTGCTCACCCGTCTTTGGGCTACAGCGAATCGACTTTCTTTGTCTAGCCGTGTTGTGCAAAGTCAGGCTATGTAGCCCCGGTGTCATCGCCATTAAGCTTTGGTGATGCTTATATGACAGCCTTCGAGGAGCCTCTTATGCCCTGGCAAACCCTGTTGAACCGCCGTGACCGATTGCCTGCCAACCCGGATCTGGCGGAAGGTTTCGCGACCTTGTTGCAGCAGTTGGGAACGGTCACTCCGTTTGAATTGGCGGTGCTTGGCGGGCGGTTGATGGCGACACCGGGGCTAGCGTTTCTGGTGGGGTATCAGGCGGCCTTGCGCATGCTCTGGCCGAGCGCGCCACTGAGCCTGGGCGCGTTGTGCGCCACCGAACAGCGCAGCCTGCGCCCGGCCGATATGCAAACCCGACTGAGCGATTTGCGCCTGAGCGGACGCAAGGATTTCGTCACCGCCGGCAATGCCGCCGACTGGCTGCTGGTGGCGGCGCGCAGCGAGGAGCCTGGCGCCGATCCACGCTTGAGCCTGGCGGTGATCTATCGCGATGAGCCGGGTGTGCGGGTGGAAAAGCTGGCGCCGCTCCCGTTGATGCCGGACATCAGCCATGGCCGGTTGTTTCTGGATAACGCGCTGTGCGAGTTGCTCGCAGGGGATGGTTGGGACGCTTACGTCAAACCGTTCCGAACTTTGGAAGACATCTATGTGCTGAGCGCCATGACAGCGTGGTTGTATGGCGTTGGCCAGGAATGCGATTGGCCGCAAGGCTTGCAATTGCGGTTGCTGGGGTTGCTGGCGGGGTGCGCGGAAACCAGCCGCCAGCCACCTACCCATCCGGCCGGGCATGTGTTGCTTGGCGGGTTGTTTGCGCAGTTCGAAGGGCTCAAGGCTGAAGTGAATGAGGCGCTGGCCGGAGGGCCTCAAGAGTGGGCGGCGATGTGGCAGCGGGATCAGGCGGTGATGGATTTGGCTGCAGGGGCGCGGGGCAAGCGATTGGCGAAGGCTCTGGCGCAATCTTCGCTGCCCTGACTGGCCTCTTCGCGAGCAAGCCCGCTCCCACATTTGAAATGCATTCCCCTGTGGGAGCGAACTTGCTCGCGATGGCGGCCTGATTGGCAGCATGAATTCCTGAACTGTCATCAACCTCGACTAGGCTCAGCAGGTTCAATCTTCGAGCCCCCGTCATGCCCAAAGGCCTGTCCCTGATTTTCCTGCTGTTGCTCAGCCTCACGACCCAGGCTGAAAGCTGGCCCGCCGAGCAATGGCCGACCGCGCCGACGCCCGCTGGCCCGGCGCTTCAAGCCCTGGAGGCCTATGCCTTCCCATCCCGCGATGACACCACTCGCCAGGGCATTCGCACCGATGCCTTGCTGGTGATCCGCGACGGCCAGTTGATCTACGAACGCTACGCCGGCCCGACGACGGCCGAGACGCCGCACCTGACCTGGTCGATCAGCAAGAGCCTGATGGCCGCGGTCCTCGGTGTGGCTTACGGCGAAGGCTTGTTCAAACTCGGCGACCCTGTGGCGAAGTTTTATCCGCCCCTGCAAAAATACCCCGACCTGACCATGGCCGACCTGCTGCACTGGGCCTCGGGCCTGGATTGGCAGGAAGACTACGAATATGCACCGCTGAAGTCTTCGGTAGTGGCCATGCTCTACACCGGCGGTCACCACGACATGGCTGCGTTCACCGCGGCCCATGCCGAGTACGCGGCGCCGGGCCAGGCGTTTCGCTACTCCAGCGGTGACAGCAACCTGTTGTCCGCCGCGCTGAAAACCATCGTCGGCCCCGGCCGCTATCCGGACTATCCGTGGACTGCGCTGTTCGAGCCGCTGGGCATCCGCCAAGCCGTGTGGGAAACCGATGCCACAGGCACTTTCGTTGCTTCGTCCTATGCCTATCTCACTGCACGGGACCTGGCCCGGGTCGGTCTGTTGATGGCCCGCGAGGGGCGCTGGGCAGACAGGCAACTGCTGCCCAGGGACTGGGTGGCGTTCAACCGCGAGCCGTTCGCTCACTATCACGCCGATCAAGACGAGGCCGTCCCCGGCGGCCAGTGGTGGCTCAATCGAGCCGTTGAGGGCGCGGCACGCCCCTGGCCCGATGCCCCCGTCGACACCTTCGCCGCGCTGGGGCATTGGGGCCAGGCGATGTACGTGATCCCCAGTGAACAGCTGGTGATCGTCCGCTACGGCGATGACCGCGACGGCACTTACCGGCACAACCAATTGCTCCAGCTCGCGCTCAAGGCCTTTTCCGGGAAGGTGCAGCCATGAGCGGTTTCATTCGCCGTCGACCGCTCAGTTCCCTGTTGTTGATCCTGCTGATCGCCTTGCTCGGCTGGATCTGGCACGAGCGGGTGGCGCTGTGGGCGTTCCCCGACATCATCAGCGCCTACACCGCCAAGGAATACTGTTCGTGCCGCTACGTGATGAACAACGATGCCGAGTACTGCCACGGTTATGTGAAACAGTGGCTGCCCGCCAGCGGCTTTACCGATGACCCGGCCGGCAAGCGTGTCTCGGTCAGTGGCATGGGCCGCAGCAACAGCGCGGTGTGGATCGGCGAGCGCCAGGGTTGTCGTTTGCAGCCTTGATATCCCTTCAGGTTCCACTCTGTGGAACCACATTCGATTGTCCTGGCGCGTGACTCGCGGTTATCTGGCGGTGAGCGCGACCTGCCTTTGATGTGTCGCGAAATCACCGCGAACAACAAGAACGGGACTACACCCGGCCCGAGGACAATCGTCATGACCCGATATCAGCACATCCTTGCCTGGCTCAACGACGTGGCCAGCGACCTGCACGCCACCCGCCAGGACATCCACGCCCACCCGGAACTCGGCTTCGAGGAAAACCGCACCTCGGCGCTGGTGGCCAAATCACTCGAAGAGTGGGGTTATGAAGTGCACACCGGCATCGGCAAGACCGGTGTGGTTGGAGTCCTGCGCAATGGCAGCAGCCTGCGCAAACTCGGGATACGGGCGGACATGGATGCGCTGCCGATCATGGAGAATACCGGCGCGACCTACAGCAGCCGGCATCAGGGCTGCATGCACGCCTGTGGGCATGACGGTCACACCACGATGTTGCTGGGCGCGGCGAGATACCTGGCGGCGACCCGTCAGTTCGACGGCACCCTGACGTTGATTTTCCAGCCTGCCGAAGAGGGGCAGGGCGGTGCCGAAGCGATGCTCGCCGATGGCTTGCTCGAACGTTTCCCGTGCGATGCGCTGTTCGGCATGCACAACATGCCGGGGCTACCCGCCGGCCATTTGGGTTTTCGTGAGGGGCCGATGATGGCCTCCCAGGATTTGCTTAACGTGACCATCGAAGGTGTCGGCGGCCACGGCTCGATGCCGCATCTGGCGGTCGATCCGCTGGTGGCGGCGGCCAGTGTGGTCATGGCCCTGCAAACCGTGGTCGCGCGCAACATCGATGCGCAGCAGGCGGCGGTGGTTACGGTTGGCGCGTTGCAGGCCGGGGAGGCGGCCAACGTCATTCCACAACAGGCGATCCTGCGCCTGAGCCTTCGCGCGCTGAATGCCCAGGTGCGCGAGCAGACCCTCGACCGCGTACGCGCGATCATCGAGTCCCAGGCGCAAAGCTTCGGTTGCAGCTCGCGCATCGAACATCGTCCGGCCTACCCGGTGCTGGTCAACCACGCGGCTGAAACCGAATTCGCTCGGCAAGTCGGCGTCGAGCTGGTCGGTGCCGATGCAGTCGATGCCAATACCCCCAAGCTCATGGGCAGTGAAGACTTCGCCTGGATGCTGCAACGCTGCCCCGGCGCCTACCTGTTCATCGGCAATGGCGTATCGCGGCCGATGGTCCACAACCCCGCGTATGACTTCAACGACGACATCCTGCTGACCGGCGCCGCGTACTGGGGCGCGCTGACCGAGAGCTGGCTCAAGCCGGCCTGATGTCCTCACTTTCTACTGCCGCTGGACCGGGCGCGCGCTGTCGTGCCCGCCGTTACCCACCAGGTTTTTGGAGAGTTCCCCATGCACACTTCGAGCACAGGCGTTTCGCGCACCCGGCAGGTAGTCGCCGCCGTTATCGGCAATGCCCTGGAATGGTATGACTTCATCGTTTATGGCTTTCTGGCCAGCATCATCGCCCGGCAGTTTTTCCCGTCCGAGGACGAACACGCCTCATTGCTGATGGCCCTGGCGACTTTCGGCGTCGGCTTTTTCATGCGTCCGGTGGGCGGCATTTTGTTGGGCATGTATTCAGACCGCAAAGGGCGCAAGGCGGCGATGCAGATGATCATTCGCCTGATGACCGTATCCATCGCACTGATTGCGTTTGCGCCGAACTACGCCGCCATCGGCATGGGTGCGCCGCTGTTGATCGTGGTTGCGCGGATGCTGCAAGGCTTCGCCACGGGCGGCGAGTACGCCAGCGCCACGGCGTTCCTGGTGGAGAGCGCCCCGGCACACCGCAAGGGGTTGTATGGCTCGTGGCAATTGGTCGGGCAATGCCTGGCGGTGTTCTCCGGGGCGGCGATGGTCGCATTGTTCACCCACCTGCTGACCCCCGAGGCACTCGACAGCTGGGGCTGGCGGATTCCCTTTGTGCTGGGCTTGCTGATCGGCCCGGTCGGGCTGTGGATTCGCAAACACATGGAAGAGCCGGAGGAGTTTCTCGAGGCGCGCAAGCAGGCCAAAGGCGCGAGCCCAAGCTTGATGCAAGTGCTCCGCGAACACCGGCGCAGCATTCTGGTGTCCATGGGCCTGGCCTGTGGTGCGACCGTGTCGTTTTACGTGGTGTTGGTGAACATGCCGACCTTCGCCCACAAGAATCTCGGCCTGCCGCTGGATCAGGTGCTGCTGGTGCAAATGCTGGCGGTGGCGCTGATGACCGTGGTGATTCCGTTGTCTGGCGCGTTGTCGGACCGCCTCGGCCGCCGCCCGGTGTTGATGGCCTTCACCCTGGCGTTTTTCCTGATGGTGTATCCGCTGTATGTGTGGGTGGCGGCGGCGCCATCGGTGGAGCGTTTGCTGGTGATGCAACTGTTACTGTGCAGTGCGATCGGTGGGTTTTTCGGCCCGGCTCCGACCGCGCTGGCCGAGCAGTTCCCGATCGAAGTGCGCTCCACCGGGGTGTCGGTGGCTTACAACGTTGCGGTCATGGTCTTCGGCGGATTCGCGCCGCTGATCGTCACCTGGCTGAGCAAGGTCCTGGCGACGCCGGTGGCGCCATCGTTCTACGTGTTGTTCGCCTGCTTGCTGACGTTGCTCGGTACCTACTGCATGCAGGAAGCACCACGGGCAAAAAGATCCGTTGAACTCAATCTTGGGGTGAAACCTTGAGCAGCAATCCGATTGTTGAAATGGACGCCGATGCACTGTCCCGGGCCATTCATGGGCGGCAGGTGTCCTGTTGTGAGGTGATGCAGGCGTATCTGGCGCAGATCGAACGCTTCAATCCACAGGTCAATGCGCTGGTGTCCCTACGCCCGGCCGAGGCATTGCTGGCAGAGGCCGACGAGTGTGATCGGCAGCTCGACCGGGGGCAGTCCCGAGGCTGGATGCACGGCATGCCGCAAGCGGTCAAAGACCTGGCGGCCACCGCCGGTTTGCGCACCACCATGGGCTCGCCGCTGTTCGCCGAGCAGGTTCCGCAACACGACGCCATCAGCGTGGCGCGGGTGCGTGACTGTGGGGCGATCATTATCGGCAAGAGCAACGTCCCGGAATTCGGCCTCGGCTCGCAAACCTACAACAGCGTGTTCGGCACCACCACCAACGCCTACGATCCGACCTTGGTTGCCGGCGGCAGCAGCGGCGGGGCGGCGGTGGCGCTGGCGTTGCGCATGCTGCCGGTGGCCGACGGCAGCGACATGATGGGCTCGCTGCGCAATCCGGCGGCGTTCAACAACGTCTACGGATTTCGTCCGTCCCAGGGGCGCGTGCCGTTCGGGCCAGGACCTGAGATGTTCGTCCAGCAACTGGCCACCGAAGGACCGATGGGCCGCACGGTCACCGATGTTGCCCGTTTGCTTGGCACCCAGGCTGGGTACGATCCGCGCGTGCCGTTGTCGCTGACTGAAGATCCGGGGATGTTTCACCTGTCGTTGCAGCAGGATTTCAGGGATGTCCGGCTGGGCTGGCTGGGGGACTACAATGGCTACCTGCCGATGGACCCCGGTGTCATGAGCCTGTGTGAATCGGCGCTGCAGGACTTCGCCACACTGGGTTGCAAAGTCGAGTCCTGTCAGCCGGACTTCTCCATGGAGCGCCTGTGGCAAACCTGGCTGGTGCATCGCCACTGGCTGGTGCAAGGCAGCCTCGGCGGGTTGTATGCCGATCCGCAAAAACGCGAACTGCTCAAACCCGAAGCCCGATGGGAGGTCGAGGGCGGGCTGCGTCTGACAGCGGCGGATGTCTATCAGGCCTCGGTCAGTCGCAGCGAGTGGTATCGAGCGCTGAACGAATTGTTCGAACGTTACGATTTTCTGTTGCTGCCCACCGCCCAAGTGTTTCCTTTTGATGCACAAACACCATGGCCACGCGTCGTTGGCGGGCAGAGCATGGACACTTACCACCGCTGGATGGAGGTTGTCATCGGGCCGACCCTGGCCGGGTTGCCGAGCATGAATGTGCCGGTGGGTTTCAACCCCGCCGGGTCGCCGATGGGCCTGCAAATCATTGGCCCGGCCCAGGCCGACCGCGCGGTGTTGCAACTGGCGTATGCCCATGAGCAGTTGACTCAATGGGTCAAGCGCAGGCCGCCGGGCTGTCTGCAAAATGCCTGAGCCTGACGGACAGGCCCGCATCTTGCTGTGCTTTTTAAAAAGAGCAGCGGTCATCCGATCCGGGCTTAGGGAGATCGAATCCATGGAGAACAAGGCAGAAACCGGCAGCGTGCGTTCCGTCGAGCGCGCCCTGGCGATTGTTGAGTTGCTGGGTGAGCATCAGGCGTTGGGGCTGGAGGAGTTGCACTACCTGACGAGCCTGCCCAAGGCCACGGTGTCGCGCATGTTGCTGACGTTGCAGGAGCAGGGATGGATCTATCGCGGCCTGAGTGATCGGCGCTACCGGTTGTGTGCCAAGCGCCTGTTTGGTGACAGCCAGCAGCGCTTCAAGCGGCGCCTGGTGGAGAACGCCGCTCCGCAGTTGCTGGAGTTGAGCGAGCGCACCGGGCTGGTGGCGGACCTGTCGTGCTTCGATGGTGAGCGGATCGAGGTCATGGAAAGCGCGATACCCACGGTGCTGCGCAAGCGATATCCGAACAACTGCCAGATCGTCGGCCAGCACGCCAGCCTGTTCCATTCGGCCATGGGGCGGGCCTGCCTGGGCGAACTGGACAGCCATGAAGTGGAGCGTCTGGCCAGTCGCGAGCGAATGACGGACGAATCCCTGTTCAACACCACCGAGCAGGCATTGCACCAAGGCTTCGGGCAGCGCACCGAGGGTTATTGGGAATATCCGGTGCGCCTGCCGTTCCTGATTCGCGCGGTGGCCTTGCCGATCCGCACCGATGGCCGCCTGGTCGGCAGCATGGCACTGCACTGGCCGATGGATCAGGCGCCGGTGGAACGGATACTCAACCTGCACCTCAACAGCCTGGCCACGACCATTGGCAATGTGCAGCAGGCGATGGCCTGAGTGGAACTTGTGATGGTTTAGAGACTCAAGGCAACACATTTCTTGCAACCTGTGTCAGGCCGGTTAAGGTTCAGCACAGGTTTCTCTGCCTTACGAGTCTCTATGTTCAAGCGCTCCACCTTCCAAACCCTCACTTTCCTGCTGCTGGCCGGTGCCGCGTTGTCGGCCCGCGCCGACTGGTACCTCGATGGCGAGTCTTCGCGCCTGTCGTTTGTCAGCACCAAGAATGCCAATGTTTCCGAAGTGCAGCGCTTCCTGGTGCTGCACGGCAAGGTCGACCCCGAGGGGCTGGCGCAGGTGGAAGTCGAGCTGGAGTCGATCAACAGCGGCATCCCGTTGCGCGATGAGCGCATGCGCAAGGAACTGTTCCAGATCGACCGGTTTCCCGACGCCATGATCACCACGAAAATCGATCTGCGCCCGATCAACGACCTCGCTCCCGGCGCGCAGTTGGAGTTGCGCCTGCCGCTGATGGTCGACCTGCACGGCAAACAACACGAATACCAGGCCGAACTGTTGGCGACCCGACTCGATGACCGGCGCTTCCAGGTGGTGACCCTCGAACCGCTGGTGATCAACGCCGAGGATTTCGATTTGGCTCCCGGCCTGGAAACGTTGCGCAAACTGGCTGGTTTATCAGCTATCAGTCTTTCCGTACCGGTGGGTGCGGTACTGATTTTCACGGCGCGCTGACATGGCCGGAGCGATTTTTCCGTGGCGTGAAGGCAACCACTTCGAACTGCTGGTCGACGGTCCGCAGTTTTTTCCGCGCATGCTGGTGGCGATTGCCCGGGCTGAAGAGCAGGTTGAGCTGGAACTGTATCTGGTGGAGGCGGGTGCCTGCGCCGAAGCCATGGTCCAGGCATTGGTGCAGGCCGCCGAGCGCGGTGTACGGGTGCGCTGCCTGTTCGATGATTACGGCAGCCTCGCTTTCACCCTGGCCTTGCGTCAGCGGCTGATGTCCGCTGGCGTGGAGCTGCGTTTTTACAATCGCCTGAGCTGGCGACGTTGGGTCGGTAACTTCTACCGCGATCACCGCAAGCTGTTATTGGTGGACCAGAGCCTGGCCGTGGTCGGCGGCACCGGTGTCACCGATGAGTTCTGGACTCCGGGGGAAGACGCCAGCGAATGGCACGAAGTGATGGTGGAAATCACCGGCCCGCTGGTACTCGATTGGCAGTTGCTATTCGATCGTCAGTGGATTGCCAACCGCCATCGACGTGCCTGGCGACCGGCTTCGCATTTCGGTCTGCCGCGCCTGCCACGGGTGCCGTCCATAGGCGAGGGCATGGGCCGGGTGGCCTATGCCGACGCCCGTCAACACCGGGACATTCTGCAATCGCTGGTGCGTGCCCTGAACAGTGGTCAGCGACGGATCTGGCTGGCCACGCCGTACTTTTTGCCGACCTGGAAAGTCCGCCGCTCCCTGCGCCGGGCGGCTGCCCGGGGCGTCGATGTGCGGTTGCTGCTGACCGGGCCCCGTACCGATCACCCATCCGTGCGCTATGCCGGCCATCGCTACTACCCGCGACTGCTCAGGGCCGGGGTGAAAATCTACGAGTACCAGCCGTGTTTCCTGCACCTGAAAATGGTCCTGGTCGACGACTGGGTGAGCATCGGTTCGTGCAACTTCGATCACTGGAATCTGCGCTTCAACCTGGAAGCCAACCTGGAAGCCCTGGACCCCGGACTGACCCGGTCGGTGGCGGCGAGTTTCGAACGGGACTTTGGGTTGAGTGAGCAAGTCAGCCTGGAGGAATGGAAGCGCCGGCCACTGTGGCGGCGGGTCAAGCAACGGGTGTGGGGATGGGTGGATCGGGTGGTGGTGAACCTGCTGAATCGGCGGGGCTAGTGCCCGATTTCTGAAAACACTGAGATCCAATGTGGGAGCGGGCTTGCTCGCGAAAGCGGTCTGTCAGTCGACATCATCGTTGTCTGACACTCCGTCTTCGCGAGCAAGCCCGCTCCCACAGTGGTTTTGTGTTGCTTCAGGGATTACAGCAACTCAAAACTCTGCTGCGTCACGTCCTCTGAATCCAGGCCGATCTGCACGTTGAACTTGCCCGGTTCCGCCGCGTACTTGAGCTGGGTGTTGTAGAACTTCAGGTCGTCCTCAGTGATGGTGAAGTGCACGACTTTCTGTTCGCCGGCCTTGATCATCACTTTCTGGAAGTTCTTCAGTTCCTTGATCGGGCGGATCATCGAGCCGGTCTCGTCCTGGATGTACAGCTGCACCACGGTTTCGCCGTCGCGCTTGCCGGTGTTTTTCACCGTGACACTGGCGTCGAGCTTGCCGGTCTTGTTCAGCGTGGTCGACGACAGCGCCATGTCGCTCAGGCTGAACTCGGTGTAGCTCAGGCCATAGCCGAACGGGTACAGGGGACCGGTGGTGTCATCGAAGTACTGCGAGGTGTAGTTGCCCGGTTTGCCCGGAGTGAACGGCCGGCCAATGGTCAGGTGGTTGTAGTAGGTCGGAATCTGGCCTACCGAACGCGGGATGCTGATCGGCAGTTTGCCCGACGGGTTGTAGTCGCCGAACAGCACGTCGGCGATGGCGTTGCCGCCCTCGGTGCCGCTGAACCAGGTTTCCAGGATCGCGTCGGCCTGTTCCTTCTCTTCGAGGATCGTCAGTGGACGGCCATTCATCAACACCAGTACCAGCGGTTTGCCGGTGGCTTTCAGGGCCCGGATCAGCTCGCGCTGGTTTTCCGGGATGTTCAGGTCGGTGCGGCTCGACGATTCGTGGGACATGCCACGGGATTCACCGACGGCGGCAACCACCACATCAGCATCCTTGGCCGCTTTCACCGCTTCGTCGATCAGCACGTTCGCCGGGCGCGGGTCGTCCACCACTTCCGGGGCATCGAAGTTGAGGAAGTTCAGGTAACCGAGGATTTTCGGGTCGCTGGTGATGTTGGCGCCACGGGCGTAGATCAGTGTCGATTTGTCTCCCAGGGCGTTGGTCATGCCATCGAACAGGGTCACCGATTGAGCAGGGCGACCGGCGGCTGCCCAGCTGCCCATCATGTCGATGGGCGCCTTGGCCAGCGGACCGACCAGGGCGATTTTCGCGGTCTTCTTCAGTGGCAGGGTGTCATTCCGGTTTTTCAGCAGCACCTGGCTGCGGCGTGCCACATCACGGGCCTCGGCGCGGTGCAGGCGGCTGTCGGCGTAGGTGTCGACCGGATCATCCTCGGCCTTGCCGATGCGCAGGTACGGGTCCTTGAATAGGCCCATGTCGTACTTGGCGCCCAGTACCGCACGCACGGCGTTGTCGATGTCGCTCTGCTGGATCTCGCCGGACTTCAGCAGCCCTGGCAGCTCTTTGCCGTACAGGGTGTCGTTCATGCTCATGTGGATGCCAGCCTTGATTGCCAGCTTCGCCGCTTCGCGACCGTCGGCGGCAACACCGTGCTTGATCAGCTCGAAAATCGCCCCGTGGTCGCTGACGGCCAGGCCCTTGAAGCCCCACTCCTTGCGCAGCAGGTCGTTCATCAGCCAGGTGTTGGCGGTGGCCGGCACGCCGTTGATCGAGTTCAGCGCGACCATGACCCCGCCGGCGCCGGCATCGATGGCGGCGCGGTACGGTGGCAGGTAGTCCTGGTACATCTTGACCGGGCTCATATCGACCACGTTGTAGTCGCGGCCACCCTCGACCGCGCCGTACAAGGCAAAGTGCTTGACGCTGGCCATGATGCTGTCGGCTGCATTCGCGCCAGTACCCTGGAACGCCTTGACCATCACGCCGGCAATGCGCGACACCAGGTAAGTGTCTTCACCGAAGCCTTCGGAAGTACGGCCCCAGCGTGGGTCGCGGGAGATGTCGACCATCGGTGCGAAGGTGATGTCGAGGCTGTCGGCCGCGGCTTCCTTGGCGGCAATGCGCCCGGACAGGCCGATGGCGTCCATGTCCCAGCTCGAGGCCAGGGCCAGCGGGATCGGGAAAATGGTGCGGTGACCGTGGATCACGTCGTAGGCGAAGAACATCGGGATCTTCAGGCGGCTGCGCATGGCCGCGTCCTGCATCGGCCGGTTTTCCGGGCGGGTGATCGAGTTGAACGTACCGCCGATGTTGCCTGCCGCGATTTCCTTGCGGATCATTTCGCGCGGCATTTCCGGGCCGATGCTGATCAGGCGCAGCTGGCCGATTTTTTCATCGAGGGTCATTTGCTTCATCAGGTTGCTGACGAAGGCTTCCTTGTTCTCAAGGGGTGCGGGCGTCGTGGCGGCCAATACGTTATGACTGGCCAGGCTGACGAACAGGCCCAGCAAACACAGCTTCTTCATGAATAGTTTTCTCAAGGGCCCAAACGGCGATGTACACGCCGGCCAGCCAAAATTTAGGGAGCGTCTATTGTTGTTCGGGTACCGGCTCAAAAGACCAGAGCCAAAAAAACACAGCCAGATGGCGGATGCGTTTTCGCGCAGGGCCTCTTTTTAGCCCATCGGCCCGTTGCAATCCAGAGGCGCGGGCGATTATGCCCCAAGAGCCGGCCCAGAAGGTTTCGCGGTCGGTTTTTTCATGAAATGCACAAGGGAGCATCATCCTGATGAATGTAAGTCCAACCTTTCGCTCGCGTTTGCAGGTCGTCACGTTGCTGATGCTGGCTACGTTGCTGACCGCCTGCGGCATCAACAACATCCCGACGCTCGATGAACAGGCCAAGGCCGCCTGGGGCCAGGTGCAGAACCAGTATCAGCGGCGCGCCGACCTCATTCCCA
The DNA here is from genome assembly GCF_019956305.1 of Pseudomonas sp. BF-B-30. Classification (NCBI taxonomy): domain Bacteria; kingdom Pseudomonadati; phylum Pseudomonadota; class Gammaproteobacteria; order Pseudomonadales; family Pseudomonadaceae; genus Pseudomonas; species Pseudomonas sp. BF-B-30. The sequence continues at coordinate 26,126 of NZ_JAHBDG010000049.1, forward strand.
ACCTGGTGGAAACCGTCAAGGGCTATGCGGCCCACGAGAAGGAAACCCTGACCGCCGTCATCGAAGCCCGGGCCAAGGCCACGTCGATCCAGGTGGATGCCTCGACCCTCGACAACCCGGAAAAGCTCAAGCAGTACCAACAGGCCCAGGACCAGCTCAGCGGCGCCTTGAGTCGCTTGATGGTGGTCTCCGAACGTTATCCGGACCTCAAGGCCAACCAGAACTTCCTCGCCCTGCAATCGCAGCTTGAAGGCACCGAGAACCGCATCAGCGTGGCCCGGCGCGATTTCATCCTCGCGGTGCAGAAATACAACACCGAGATCCGCACGTTCCCCGGTCGCCTGTGGCACACCGTGATGTACAGCGACCTGCCGGTGCGCGAGACCTTCGAAGCCACACCGGGTTCGGAAAAGACCCCCGAGGTCAAATTCTGAACTGCGCTAATCGGCGTCACCACGCAAGAGGTTGCCAATGCGCGTCCTGAAAATAGGCCTGTTGCTGTTGTTGTGGGTGGTGGCGATCGTTGCCCGCGCCGAGCTGAGCTTTCCGGCGCTGACGGGGCGGGTGGTCGACACTGCGCAGATGATCGAGCCATCGGTGCGCCAGCAGCTCAGCCAACAGCTTCAGGCCCATGAGCAAGCCACCGGCGAGCAGCTTGTGGTAGTGACGTTGCCGGACTTGCAAGGTACCGACATCGCCGACTTCGGTTACCAACTCGGCCGCCACTGGGGCATCGGGCAGAAGGACAAGAACAACGGCGCCTTGCTGATCATCGCCCGGGACGAGCGCCGGCTGCGTATCGAAGTCGGATACGGCCTGGAGGATCGCCTGACCGATGCCCAGAGTTCGGTGATCATCAACCAGGTCATCACCCCGCCATTCAAGACCGGCAATTTCAGTAAAGGCATCAGTGACGGCGTGGCGGCGATGCTGGTGGTGCTGGGCGGCAACCCCCTGGACGAACCCTCCACGGCGTATGAATCCAGAGGCGATCCGGGGGACGATTTCATCGCGCGGCATCCCGGATTGTTCGTGTTTTTTGTGATGTTATTCATCCTGACTGTTTTTGTGTGCCAGATGCTCGGTATTCTTCCCGCTGGCCGGGGCGGCTCCGGTGG
>NZ_JAHBDG010000050.1:0-25885 GCF_019956305.1 Pseudomonas sp. BF-B-30
GCGGCTACTCATCGAGGGCCGAGCGTTGTTAGCGCAACGCTCACTACGAGCCCGGATACATTAGCGCAAGCCAGCTTTACCGAAAACAGCCCATGGGGTTGCAGGAGATGGGCTGACCATACATTTTGTGTGCAGATTCAATAATTATGTCGCCTGACAGTCCGCCTTCGCGGGCAAGCCCGCTCCCACAGATTTTGTGCCAAGCCCGAATTATGTGACCGACACTGAAACCCTGTGGGAGCGAGCTTGCTCGCGAAGACGTCGGCACATCCAGCATCAAGGTGGCAGGCAGAGCGCTTTCGCGAGCAGGCTCGCTCCCACAGGGATCAGGCATGAGTCGGGCTGGTGCAGCAGCCCGACTCCAGACTCTTGAGAATCGGGCAATCCGGCCGATGATCGCCCTGACAGTGCTCAACCAGGTCCTGCAAGGTGTCGCGCAACTGGCCGAGTTCACGGATCTTCTGGTTCAACTCATCGATGTGCTGGCGGGCCAACGCTTTCACATCGGCGCTGGCGCGCTGGCGGTCTTGCCAGAGGGTCAGCAATTTGCCGACTTCTTCCAGGGAAAACCCCAGGTCCCGCGAGCGCTTGATGAACGCCAGCGTGTGCAGGTCGTCTTCGCCGTATACCCGGTAGCCGCTGTCGGTGCGATGGGCTGCCTTGAGCAGGCCGATGGACTCGTAATAACGGATCATCTTTGCGCTCAGGCCGCTGTGGCGGGCCGCTTGGCCGATGTTCATCGGTTGTCCTCCAGGTCCTTGGGTTTCCAGGTTTTCAACAGTAGCGCATTGCTCACCACGCTGACGCTCGACAACGCCATGGCCGCACCGGCCAACACCGGGTTGAGCACGCCAAACACGGCCAGCGGAATGCCGATCAGGTTATAGACGAAGGCCCAGAACAGGTTCTGCCGAATCTTGGCGTAGGTCTTGCGGCTGATCTCCAATGCGGCCGGCACCAGGCGTGGATCGCCGCGCATCAGGGTGATGCCGGCCGCGTGCATGGCGACGTCGGTGCCGCCACCCATGGCGATGCCGATGTCGGCGGCGGCCAGTGCCGGGGCGTCGTTGATGCCGTCACCGACCATCGCCACCACCCCGGTCTGTTTCAGTGCGGCGACCGTGGCGGCTTTGTCCGCCGGCAGCACTTCGGCATACACATCGTGGATGCCCAAGGCCTGGGCCACCACGTTGGCGCTGCCACGATTGTCGCCGGTCAGCAGATGGCTGCTGATGTTTCGTGCGCTCAGTTGTTGCACCGCTTGCAGCGCGCCGGGCTTGAGGGTGTCACCAAAGGCGAACAGGCCCAGCACGTGGGGTTCGGGGGATTGTTCGATCAGCCAGGACAAGGTCCGGCCTTCTTTTTCCCACGCGATCGCCGAGTCGGCCAACGGCCCGGCACTCAAGCCGCTGTCTTCCAGCAGACGCCGATTGCCCAGCGCCAGGCGACGCCCTTCGAGGTTGCCGGCGATGCCGCGACCAGTCAGGGACTGGCTGTCGCTGACATCGGCCACCTTCAGTCCACGCTCGGCACAGGCATCCAGAACAGCCTTGGCCAACGGATGCTCACTGCCGCGTTGCAGGGCGCCGGCCAATTGCAGCAGGCCCGCCTCATTACCGTCGATGGCACTCAGATGAGCAATGCGCGGGGCGCCGGAGGTAAGGGTGCCGGTCTTGTCGAACACCACCGCGCTCACTTCATGGGCCCGCTCCAGTGCTTCGGCGTCCTTGATCAGAATTCCGTAGCGTGCCGCCACGCCGGTGCCGGCCATGATCGCCGTCGGTGTGGCCAGGCCCAACGCGCATGGGCAGGCGATCACCAGCACCGCCACGGCGTTGATCAGCGCGGTTTCCATCGGCGCGCCATACAGCCACCAGCCGATCAGGGTGGCCAGGGCAATCAGCAGTACGGTGGGCACGAAGACCTGGCTGACTTTATCCACCAGTTTCTGGATCGGCGCTTTTGCGGCCTGGGCGTCTTCCACCAGCCGGATGATCCGCGCCAGCACGGTTTCCGCACCGAGGGCCTGGGTACGCACCAGCAGCCGGCCTTCACCGTTGATCGCGCCGCCGGTGACCTTGTCGCCGGGCTGCTTGGGCACTGGCAGACTCTCGCCGCTGATCAGGGCTTCGTCGGCGTGGCTCTGACCTTCAATCACTTCGCCATCCACCGGGAAGCGTTCGCCGGGTTTGACCATCACCAGGTCATTGAGGCGCAGGGCGCTGATGGCGACGTCTTGCTCGTGACCATCGGTCACCCGAATCGCACGTTCCGGACGCAAGGCTTCGAGGGCTCGAATGGCGCTGGCAGTCTGGCGCTTGGCGCGGCTTTCCAGGTACTTGCCCAGCAGCACCAGGGCGATCACCACCGCCGAGGCTTCGAAATACAGATGTGGCATGCGCCCGGCGGCGGTGGCCCATTCGTACAGGCTCAAGCCATACCCGGCGCTGGTGCCCAGGGCGACCAGCAAATCCATGTTGCCGGCCCCGGCGCGCACGGCTTTCCAGGCGGCGACGTAAAACCGTGCGCCGAAGATGAATTGCACCGGAGTGGCCAAGGCGAATTGCGCCCAGGCCGGGAGCATCCAGTGCACGCCGAATGGCTGTAGCAACATCGGCAATACCAGCGGCAAGGCGAGGGCAATGGCGATGATCAAGGCCAGGCGTTCGCGGTGCAGGCGCTGTTGCTGATTGTCGGTTGGCGGGTGTTCGGCTTCCCAGACGCTGGCGCTGTAGCCAGCCTTTGTCACAGCGGCGATCAAGGTCTGCGGATCGATCTGGCCAAGCAGTTCAAGGTGGGCGCGTTCGTTGGCCAGGTTGACGCTGACGCTTTTCACTCCGGCCACCTTGCCCAGCGCACGCTCGACGCGACCGGTGCAGGATGCGCAGGTCATGCCGTCGATGCTCAATTCCAGGCTCTGTTGCGGCACGCTGTAGCCGGCCTTGGCCACGGCATCTATCAAGGCCGGCAAGCTGTCGCCGGGTGCCTGGACCCGCGCCTGCTCAGTGGCGAGGTTGACGCTGACGGCACTGGCGCCTATGACTTTGCTCAAGGCGCGCTCGACCCGCCCGGCGCAACTGGCGCAGGTCATGCCGGCAATCGGCAGGTCGAACGTGGTGGATTCGGACATTGGTCGCACTCCCTGTAGTAGATGACCACAGGATCAACCTTGCCATGCTGGCAAGGTCAAGCGCCAATCTCAAACGTGCCGCTGATCTAATATGGGAGCGGCGGTGCGGCGATCCGACGTGCTCGCGAAGGCGGAGTACCAGTCAACAGAGTTGTTGAATGTAACGGCCTAATCGCGAGCAAGCTCGCTCCCACAGGGGGTATAGATGTCAGTAGCCGAGACCGGCGCGCTTGAGGTACATCCCTTCCTGCGTCATCGCGATCCGGTACTTGAGCACATCGCCAGCCTTGAGCCGGATATCCTGCGAACCTGGCGCGAGCATGCCCGGATTGCAACCCGGCATCTGGCCCGGCAGCAGTTTCAGGCGCAGCGAGACGATGCCCGGCGGCAGGTTGAACGAGGTGCTCTGTTCCTGAAACAGCCGCGCCGCCAGTTGATCCTGAATGTACACGCCGATTTCGCAACTGGTCGCGACTTCCAGGCGCTCGCGGGAAATGATCAGCACGCCATAATCCTGACTGGCAGCATTGGTCGAAGGCACGGCGGCGAAAAGGCTGAGAAAGCCAAACAGGCTGAAAACTGACCAGCGCATGGCTGAATCTCCTGAGTTCGAGTCATTGATGGACGCAGCTTGGCCGAGCGTCGCGCCGATTGCCAGCCCGGCAGCTCACTTCAGAACTTGACCTTGCCATGGTGGCAAGCTCGAAACTGGGTTCAACCCTCGGAAAAAGGAGTCATCCCATGCAAGTGTTCAACGTCGAAGGCATGTCTTGTGGTCACTGTGTCAAGGCCATCACCCAGGCGCTCCAGGCCAAAGACCCGGCAGCCAGTGTGCGGGTCGATCTGGCTGCCAGGGAGGTCGGTGTCGAAAGTGCGCTGACCGCCGAGCAGGTGATCGAGGCGATCAGCGAAGAGGGTTACGGCGTCAAACTGGCCTGAATTTGATAGTTAGCGAGCTACCGGAATGTTCAAGGCGTCCGTGCGCGGCTAGACTGTCGGGCTGCCGACTTCTGCCCCACTGGATGCCTGATGAACTTCCGTACCATTCTGATTCTCGGCGCCTTGAGCGCTTTCGGTCCGCTGGCGATCGATTTCTACCTGCCGGCCTTCCCGGCCATGGCCCTGGCTTTCGGCACGGACGAAAATCATGTCCAGATGACGTTGGCGGCCTACTTCCTCGGCTTGTCCATCGGTCAGTTGGCCTATGGTCCGGTGGCGGATCGTTTCGGGCGACGCATTCCGTTGCTCATCGGTGTCGGTTTGTTCACCGTTGCTTCCGTGGCGTGCGCCTATGCACCGAACCTGGAATGGCTGATCGGCGCGCGTTTCATCCAGGCGTTGGGCGGTTGCGCGGGGATGGTGATTTCCCGGGCGGTGGTTAGCGACAAGTGTGATGCGGTGGGGTCGGCGAAAGTCTTTTCGCAACTGATGCTGGTGATGGGACTTGCTCCCATCCTTGCGCCATTGCTGGGTGGGTTGTTGGTCAACACGACAGGCTGGCAGTCGATTTTTCTGGCCTTGACCGGTTTCAGTGCGCTGGCGGGGCTGGCGGTTGCGACGGGCTTGCCGGAAAGCTTGCCGGCCCACATACCGCGTCAACCGCTGTCCGGTGCGCTGCGTCAGTACGGTCGGTTGCTGGCCGACCCCATATTTCTTGGCCATGCCTTGACCGGGGGCATCGCCATCGCCGGGATGTTTGCCTACATCGCCGGTTCGCCCTTCATCTTCATCAAGCTCTACGGCGTTGCGGCCGAGCATTTCGGCTGGCTGTTCGGCATCAATGCGGCGGGCTTCATTCTGGTGGCGCAGGTCAACGCGCGGTTACTGGCCAAACGTGGCCCGATGTTTTTGCTGGCGCGCGCGGTGTGGGGTTATCTGGCGGCCGGTTTGACCCTGCTCGCTGTCAGCTCTCTACACACGGCACAATTGTGGCCGCTGCTGATTCCATTGTTCATCTGTATCGCCAGCCTCGGTTGCATCAGCCCCAACGCGGCGGCTTGTGCGATGAGCGGGCAGGGCGCATGGGCCGGCAGCGCGTCGGCGCTGCTCGGTTGCCTGCAATTCAGCGTGGCTGCCGGCGCCTCTGCGCTGGTGGGCGTGTTGCACGACGGCAGCGCCGTGCCGATGGCTATGGTCATCAGCCTGTGTGGAATTCTGGTGGTGAGCGCGGCGGTGCTCACCCGGCGTTTGCAAAATGCCCGGGCGCTGGCGCAAGCCCGGGTTTGAGGCCGGAGTCAGCCGGCTGCGCGCTGCGTGAGGAGGACGGGAATCGGGTGAGGGGCCTGGATGCGGGCTTCAAGGGTACGCGTGAAAGCGCGAGCTTCTGCTTCGCTGCGGAACGTCACAGCATGTTGGTCAAGACGGACTTGCCACTGGGATTTTGCCAGTTCTTTTATCAGGATCTTCACAGCTGATCACCTCTCGTAAAAGACGTTACGCAAAAGAATGCCTCGCAGGAGATTCGATTGTAGACCCGTACACGGTCACCATTGTGACAAGGATCAACTGTCTGACTGACGGTTTGTAACTAAAAAAAACACGGCTTTTCGAGGGCGCCCACAGCGGTTGTCCGCGACCGGAGCGTCCCGGTCGCAGACGGAAAACAGCAGAAAGCGATGAAATCTGGGGCGGTTTTTTCAGCGCTTCAGAACCCTTCCAATACAATCTTGCCCTTGGCTTTGCCGCTTTCCAGTAGGGCGTGGGCACGGCGCAGATTGGCCGCGTTGATCGTGCCGAAGTGTTCCCCCATCGTGGTTTTAAGTGTCCCGGCATCGATCAGCCAGGCGACGCGATTGAGCAGGTTGTGCTGTTCGATCATGTCCGCGGTTTCAAACAGCGAACGGGTGTACATGAACTCCCAGTGCAGTGACAGGCTCTTGCGCTTGAGCTTGGTCACGTCCAGCGACTTGGGGTCATCGATCAACGCCAGTTTGCCTTGGGGCGCCAATGCCTCCACCAATTGGTCCAGATGCTGGTCGGTCTGGGTCAGGCTGGCGACGTGGGTAACCTGGTCCACACCGGCACGCTTGAGTGCTTCGCTCAGTGGCTGGCCATGGTCGATCACCAGGTCAGCGCCCAGTTCCTTCACCCAGCTTTGGGTCTGCGCACGCGAAGCGGTGCCGATGACTTTCAGGGCCGTCAGTTGGTGAGCGAGCTGCGTAAGAATCGAGCCCACGCCACCTGCCGCACCGACGATCAACAGGCTCTGGCCTTCATCGGTTTTGCCTTCGCGCACTTGCAGGCGCTCGAACAACAGTTCCCACGCCGTGATCGCGGTGAGCGGCAGGGCAGCGGCTTCGGCGAATCCGAGGGTCTTGGGCATGTGGCCGACGATGCGCTCGTCCACCACATGCAACTCGCTGTTGCCGCCCGCCCGCGCGATGGAGCCAGCGTAAAACACCTGGTCGCCGACCGAGAACAGCGTCACCTCACTGCCCACGGCCTTGACCACACCGGCCACGTCCCAACCCAGCACTTTGGCCGCGCCGCCTTCGGGCTGGACGTTCTGGCGCACCTTGGTGTCCACCGGGTTGACCGAGATGGCTTTGACTTCCACGAGCAAGTCGCGGGGGCCGGCAACCGGCTCTGGCAGCTCGATGTCTTGCAGAGCCTTGTTGTCGCTGATCGGCAACGAGGCGTAGTAGGCAATGGCTTTCATGGGCGGCTCCTGAACACTAATAAAGAAGGGATTCGATGGGGCAGATGATTGGCTATTTCTCCTGAAGATAAAACCGGCTAAAAGAGCAGTCTCTTTCAATATTTTTTTGATAATCGGTGTTCTTGATGCTGCGTTTCGATGACTTGCAGTTGTTTGTCCGGGCGGCGGACTTGGGCAGCCTGTCCGCCGCCGCGCGGGGCATGGACATGTCGGCGGCGGTGGCCAGTGCGGCGCTCAAGCGCATCGAACAGCAACTCGGCGCCCGTTTACTGGCCCGCTCTACCCGCAGCCTGCGCCTGACCGCCGAAGGCGAGGGCTTTCTTGAATACGCCCGCGCGGCCCTGAGCAATCTCGACGAGGGCCGGCGATTGCTGGCCAGTGGTCAGGATCAGGTCAGCGGGGTGCTGCAACTGTCGGCGCCATCGGACTTTGGCCGCAACCTGCTGCTGCCCTGGCTCGACGAGTTTCAACGCGAGCATCCGAAACTCACCGTGCGCTTGCTGCTGGGGGACCGCATCGCCGACCTGTTTCGCCAGCCGGTAGACATTGCCCTGCGCTACGGTGAACCGGAGGACTCCAGCCTGGTGGCGCTGCCCATCGCCCCGCAGAACCGACGGGTGTTGTGCGCCGCTCCCGGCTATCTGGCCCGGCATGGCGAGCCGCGGCAGCTGGAGCAACTGGCACAGCACAATTGCCTGTTGTACATGCTCGGCAGCCGGGTCCACGATCACTGGAGTTTTCACGACGGCAAACGCGAAGTCAGCCTGACCGTCAGCGGCGATCGTTTCAGCGACGATGCCGATGTCGTGCGCCTATGGGCCGTGGCAGGTGCCGGGATCGCTTACAAATCCTGGCTCGATGTGGCCGCCGATGTACTGGCCGGCCGCTTGAAGGTGCTGATGTCGGAGCTGCTGTGTGAGCGCGCACCGTTGAATCTGTTGTGCGCCCATCGCGCACAATTGAGTAAGCCGGTGAACCTGTTGCGTGAAATGCTTGCCAGACGATGCGCCCTTTTGAGCAGTCAATTTCCAGGCTTTTCGGGAATCGATCATTAGTCGCACGAAAAAAGAGAAATTTCCCTCAGGAACGATCACCACCTACGCCGGGTGGAGGAAAGGATCCGCCGACCAACCCGCATATACTAGCGCCCTCATCATGTAAGTAGCGTCGATCCCCAATGGTGGGTCCACGTTCGAGTCGGCCCGGCTGCACGGTCATCCTTCTGGCCTTCGCAGCATCGGCCAGGTAGCGCAAATGGTTGAGCAAGGCGTTGCCGGGCTTATGGCAGTTTCCACGGATTGGCCGACGACACATTACTGGTCAAGATTTCTCTGGGCAGTAGACGAAACGATTCAACAGGGAGTGAATACATGGAACATGCACCTTGCATCAGCCAGATCGCCACGTTGCTGGCTGACCCAAAGCGCAGCGCAATGATGTGGGCCTTGATGGATGGTTCGGCGCGAGCAACCGAAGAGTTGGCATTGCTGGCCGGCCTGTCATCGTCGTCGGCCAGTGCACACTTGGGCCGTTTGTCCGCCGGAGGTCTGCTGAAGGTTGAAAACCGCGGCCGCAAACGCTTCTTCCGCCTGGCCGCTCCCGAGGTCGGAGCGGCAATCGAAGCACTGGCCAGCGCGACCTTCGCCAGCGCACCCCAGGATATTCCGGACGTATTCAAGCGCAATGCACCTCTGGTCAAACCCCGGGTGGTGCGGTCGCCATTGTTGAGTGCCCGACTGTGCGACGATCATTTGGGGGGCACCCTGTCCGCCGATCTGTATCAGCGGCTGCTGGAGGCGGGCTGGATCGAACACTTTGATCAGCGGGTCACGGTCACGCTCAAGGGCGCGACAGAGTTGGCGGCACGGGGAGTGTTCATCCAGGCGCTGGCCCATCACAACGGCAGGGTTGCCTGCGCCTGCCCCGACTGGAGCGAAAGGCGCCCGCACATGGGCGGCTCGCTGGGCGCGGCATTGTTGCAGCTGTTCATGCAGTCGGGGTGGTTGAGCCTGCCCAACGATTCCCGAACCTTGCAGGTGACGGCCTCCGGGCAACGGGAAATTCATCGCTTTGCCAGTGAGTCCGAACTGGAAATGGCTCTGTAGGAGCCGGCTTGCCGGCGATGGCGGCCTCTCATCAGCATCAATACTGGAGGTGAGGGCCTTATCGCTGGCAAGCCAGCTCCTGCAAGGTTTGCGTTTGCCTTTAGGGTTTTACCAACCGCGCATCGAGACTGTTCTGCGCCAGGCGCTTGGCCTGATCCTGGGTCATGCCCAGATGGGTGTGCAACGCATGGAAGTTCTCGGTGACATAACCGCCGAAATACGCCGGGTCATCGGAGTTCACGGTCACTTTCACGCCGCGTTCCAGCATGTCGAGAATGTTGTGCTGCGACATGTGATCGAACACGCAAAGCTTGGTGTTCGACAACGGGCACACGGTCAGGGGGATCTGCTCGTCGATGATTCGCTGCATCAGGCGCTCGTCTTCGATGGCGCGCACGCCATGGTCGATGCGCTGGATTTTCAGCAGGTCGATGGCTTCCCAGATGTACTCGGGCGGGCCTTCTTCGCCGGCGTGGGCGACGGTCAGGAAGCCTTCGTGGCGGGCACGGTCGAACACGCGCTGGAACTTGCTCGGCGGGTGGCCCATCTCGGAGCTGTCCAGGCCCACGGCGACGAACGCATCGCGGAACGGCAGCGCCTGGTCGAGGGTTTTCTGTGCTTCGTCTTCGCTCAGATGGCGCAGGAAGCTCAGGATCAAACCACTGGTGATGCCCAGTTGCTGTTCACCATCCTTGAGCGCGGCGGCGATGCCGTTGAGCACCACTTCGAACGGGATGCCACGGTCGGTGTGGGTCTGCGGGTCGAAGAACGGTTCGGTGTGAATCACGTTCTGCTCTTTGCAGCGCAGCAGGTACGCCCAGGTCAGGTCATAGAAGTCCTGGGACGTGCGCAGCACATCGGCACCCCGGTAATACAGATCGAGGAACTCCTGCAGGTTGTTGAAGGCATACGCCTTGCGCAAGGTTTCGACGTCGTTCCATGGCAAGGCAATCTTGTTGCGCTCGGCCAGGGCGAACAACAGCTCCGGCTCCAGCGAGCCTTCCAGGTGCAGGTGCAATTCTGCCTTGGGCAGGGCGTTCAGCCAGTCGTACATAATTCTTTTCTCATCAGGTGCAATGGTCGCCATTCTACAGAGGGTTGCCGCAACAATTGGTAAAACCTGACCAGGCGGTTGATCACAACGCTTCCGGTTCCCGTCGATAAGCGTAGGTATCGGCGAAGCGCGAGAGCAGGAACTCGGCGCAGGTGGTGGCCGGGTATTTCGCCGGGTGCAATGTGTCCTGACATCCGGGCAGGCATTCGATGCGGGTATCCGGGTGCGGCTCGGCGAAGAACGGCATCGAATAACGATCCACGCCCTGGGGGCTGATCACCCGGTGTGGCGTCGACAGGTAACGGTCGTTGCTCCAGCGCGCCATCATGTCGCCGAGGTTGACCACGAACGTACCTTCGATCGGCGGCGCGTCGATCCATTCGCCTTTGACGTTGCGTACTTGCAAGCCACCGGCGGCGTCCTGATAGAGCAGGGTGATGCAGCCGTAGTCGGTGTGCGCGCCGGCACCTTGTTGCTCTTCGGAACTGGCGGTGTGGCGCGGCGGGTAATGGATCATCCGCAGCACGCTGACCGGCTCATTGAAGCGCGCGTCGAAGAAATCACGCTCAATCCCCAGCGCGATGGTCATTGCCCGCAACAGCGTTTGCGCGAGGGCTTGCATGTCGACGTAGTGCTGCTCCATCAGCGCTTCCCAGCCGGGTATGGACGGATGGCGATTGGGGCCGCGCAAGGGTTTTTCCACCAGTACGTCAGGGTGCTCGGCCGGCAGGTGCAGGCCCATGTCGAAGGTTTCTTTGAGGTCGCTGGGTTTGCTCGGGTCCAATTGCTCGGTGGCAATGGCGCCGTAACCGCGATGGTGACGGGTCCGGGTGATGTCGATCTTGAGCTTTTCGGCGGTAGGTTGGCCGAAGAAGCGTTTGGCGCTGTCGAGTAGTTCGTCGATACGCGCAGTGCTGATCGGATGGCCCTTGATGTAGAAGAAACCCCACTCGCGGCAGGCGAGGTCGATTTGTTCGGCGACAGTTTGCCAGGCGATTTGGTCGGCGCTGTAGAGCGGGGCGATGTCGATGATGGGGAGTTGATTCATGCGCAGTCCTTAAGAACGCTGAAGATCCAATGTGGGAGCGGGCTTGCTCGCGAAAACGGTGTATCAGGCGACATATGTATCGACTGAGATGACGCCTTCGCGAGCAAGCCCGCTCCCACAGGTACCGTGTCCTGACCGGAAAAATTACTTCGGAATCTCGGCCTTCATGCCTTCCACGTAGTAATTCATCGACGCCAGTTCCGCCGTGGTCGCACTCTCGCCCGCCGGGATTTTCTCGACCCCGGCCTGATCCTTGATCGGCCCGGTGAACAATCGCAGCGCACCGCTCTTGATGTCGGCAATGAGCTGCTCGGCTTCGCTCTTCACCGTCGCCGGTACCAGGTCGCTGATCGGTAGTTCAACGGTGCCCTCCTTCAAACCGCCCCAGTAGTCCCGGGATTTCCAGTCATGGTCGAGCACGCTTTGGGTTGCTTGAACGTAGTGCGGTCCCCAGTCATTGACGATGGAGGTCAGCACCGCTTTCGGCCCGAAGTGCGCCATGTCCGAAGCGTAGCCCACGGCATACACGCCGCGACGTTCGGCGGCCTGGATCGGCGCGGGACTGTCGGTGTGCTGGAACACCACGTCCACGCCCTGATCGATCAACGCGTTGGCGGCGTCCGCCTCCTTGCCCGGATCGAACCATGAGTTGACCCACACCACCTTGATCTCGGTACCGGGATTGTATTTGTTCAGGGCCAACTGGATGGCGTTAATGTCGCGGATCACTTCCGGAATCGGGAAGGAGGCAACGTAGCCGACCTTCTTGGTCTTGGTCATCTTCGCCGCGAGGAAGCCGCCGACGTAGCGGCCCTCGTAAGTGCGCGCCAGGTAAGTGCCGAGGTTCTTGTCCTGCTTGTAGCCGGTGGCGTGTTCGAAGGTCACCTTGGGAAACTGTTTGGCAACTTTCACCGTCGGGTTCATGTAGCCGAAGGAGGTGGTGAAGATCAGGTCGTATTTGTCCTTGGCCATGTTGCGGATCACCCGCTCGGCGTCGGCGCCTTCGGCGACGTTTTCCACGTAGTTGGTGGTGATCTGCGAGCCGAATTTTTCCGCGAGTTCCTTGCGCCCCTGTTCATGCTGATACGTCCAGCCGTGGTCACCGATCGGACCGATATAGACGAAGCCGACTTTCAGCGGATCGGCAGCTACGGCGGTCAGGCTGGCGCTCAAACCGATGGCCGCCGCAACGGCGCAAAGCAGCTTCTTCAACGGACGTTTGTGCATGAATTGAAACTCCATTTTGTTGTGAGGTTGGCTGGGCTCTCGGGCTTGCACAGGGCAATGCAAGTTGCTGACCAACAAGACAACAAAATTGGAATCCACGGTGATGCCATCGCGAGCAGGCTCGCGACAGGTCCTTCAAGTCCGATAACAGTGCATGTCCTTACACAGCTGCCACCCACTGGTGCGCCAATCCACAAAACCAATGTGGGAGCGGGCTTGCTCGCGAAGGCGGTGTGTCAGTCACATAAATATCGACTGATACAACGCCTTCGCGAGCAAGCCCGCTCCCACAGTTTTAATCGGTGTTGTATCAGGTCCCGGCGATCAGTTGCCGTGCCGCCTGGCTGTGATCAGCAATCAACCCCTTCAGATCCAGCCCCTCGACCTGTCCGTCGATCACCCGCCACTTGCCGCCGACCATCACTCGATCCGCGCGATCAGCACCACACAGCAGCAACGCCGACACCGGATCATGACTGCCGGAGAAACGCAGCTCATCGAGCTTGAACATCGCCAGGTCAGCCTGCTTGCCCACCGCCAACTCGCCGATATCGGTACGGCCCAGCAGGCTCGCCGAACCCTTGGTCGCCCAGCCCAACACGCGCTCCGGGGTGATCTTCTCGGCGCCGTAGCGCAGGCGCTGGATGTACAGGGCCTGACGCGCTTCGAGCATCATGTTCGAGGCATCGTTGGATGCCGAACCATCCACACCCAAACCAAGCAAGGCACCAGCATCGGTCAACTCGATGCTCGGACAGATGCCCGAGGCCAGGCGCATGTTCGAACTCGGGCAATGGCAAATACCGGTGCCGGCGGCGCCGAGGCGGGCGATTTCATCCGGGTTGAAATGGATGCCATGGGCCAGCCAGGTGCGCGGGCCGAGCCAGCCGACACTGTCCAGATAGTCCACGGTGCGCAGGCCGAAGCGTTGCAGGCAGAAATCTTCTTCATCGAGGGTTTCTGCCAGGTGGGTGTGCAGGCGCACGTCGAGTTTGTTCGCCAGCTCGGCACTGGCCGACATGATTTCCGGCGTCACCGAGAACGGCGAGCAGGGTGCCAGGGCGATCTGGATTTGCGCGCCGTCACCGCGTTCATGGTACTCGGCGATCAACCGCTGACTGTCGGCGAGGATCACTTCGCCTTCCTGCACGGTCTGTTGCGGCGGCAGGCCACCGTCCTTTTCACCGAGGCTCATGGATCCGCGGGTGAGCATGGCGCGCATGCCCAGTTCACGAACGCTCTCGACTTGCACGTCGATCGCGTTTTCCAGACCTTCAGGGAACAGGTAGTGATGGTCGGCGGCGGTGGTGCAACCGGACAGCAGCAATTCAGCCAGCGCGACCTTGGTGGCGAGAGCGAGTTTTTCCGGGGTCAGGCGTGCCCAGACCGGGTACAGGGTTTTCAGCCACGGGAACAGCGGCTGATTGACCACCGGCGCCCAGGCGCGGGTCAGGGTTTGATAGAAGTGGTGATGGGTGTTGATCAGGCCCGGCAGGATCACATGTTCGCGGGCATCGAACACTTCATTGCACGGTGCGGACGGTTGTTGACCGGCGCCGAGTACTTCGACGATCAAACCGTCTTGCAGCACCAGGCCGCCACGGGCATCGAGACCATTGGACGTGAAAATGGCGAGGGGATTCTTTAACCAGGTACGGGTCGCAGGCATGTTGGCCGGCTCCTCTGAAAGTTGGGTTCAGGGTTGCCAGCTCAGTGTTGCCCTGTCTGCTGATCCAGGTTCGCCGGGGAGGCGAGGTGCGAAGTGTCGATCAAAACGGCCCGGCGGGCAAGCCCGACCCGACAGGCAGATGCAACCCGGCGGTATTACCAGGGAATGGTTTCGCCCCGGTAATTGATGAAGTGATGCCCACCCTTGCCGACATACGCATTCACCTGATCGACCAGGCCACGGGTGCTGGTTTCCACGTCGATGTCCGCGCCTTCACCACCCATGTCGGTTTTCACCCAGCCCGGGTGCAGCGACAGCACGGTGAGCCTGGTTTCGCCCAACTGAGTGACGAAGCTGTTGGTCATGGAGTTCAACGCCGCCTTGCTGGCCTTGTACAGTGCCAGTTCCGGCGCATCGGGCATGGTCACGCTGCCCAGCACCGAACTCATGAACGCCAGCACGCCGGTGTCCGGTCGCAGTTGCTCGACAAAACTCTGGGCCAGGTTGATCGGTGCCACGGCGTTGGTGAAAAACAGCTGACCGACTTCGGCCATTGTCGCGCCACCGTTCGGCGTCTGGACATCCGGTCCCTTGACCCCGGCATTGACGAACAACAGGTCAAACACGTCGCCCTTGAGTTGTTGGCTCAGGGCGGACACCGCTTGCTGATCGTCCATGTCGAGCGTTTCGATCCGCACCTTGCCCAGGGCCTGCAAGGCTTCGGCTTTTTGCGGATCGCGCACGGTGGCGGTGACTTGCCAGCCATCGGCCAACAGGGTTTTCACCAGCCCGAGGCCAAGCCCCCGGGAGGCGCCGATGATGAGCGCGGTTTTTGCCTTGGACATGAGTGGCTTCCTTGAAAATTCAGAGTCGTGGATTCAATGGACACTGTTGCCCGAGCCGTTGTTGCAACTCTTCGCGCAGTGCGCCGAGTTCGGCCATGCGGGCTTCGATCAGTTTGAGTTTGTCTTGCAGCAGTTGCGTGACGGCGCTGTCCGGATCGGGCGATTGCCAGATTGTAGCGACGCTGTTGCCGATCTCGCCGAGGGTAAAGCCCAGTCGTTGAGCGGTCTTGATGTACTGCACCAATTGCACCATGTCTGGCGGATAGTCGCGATACCCGTTGGCGCTGCGTTGCGCCGCAATCAATCCGCGCTGCTCGTAAAAGCGCAGCGTGTCGCGGCTGACGGCGCTGGCCTGGGCTAATTCACCGATGCGCATCATGACGTCTCGAGGGGGCTTGACCCTGGAGCATACTCCAGGCTTTAGCCTTGTTGCTCCCTGAATTGATGGAGCAATGTCGATGTGGACTACAACGCAATATCGCCGGTTGGTGCAAGGCAGTGCCTGGTATGACCTGATCGTGATGGTCGCGTTTGTCACGCCGTGGAGTTTTGCGGCGTTGCATGGGGTTTTGACGTGGGTGAGTCAGGCGTTGAGTTTGCCCGGTGAGCTGCCACCGTTCGAGCCGGTGCACATGTTGATGGCGAATTTGTTGGGCTCGATTGTGTGCGTATGGGCGGTGTTGCGGATTCGTGATCCGCAGCAGGTTTATGGGCGGTATGACGCCGTGGGCAGATTCCTGTTCTCGGCCTGGCAGGCTTATGCCCTGATCCATGGCGCGAGTTCGCTGCTGGTGGTTTTTCTGGCGTTTGAATTGGCGTGGGGCGTGGCTCAGGTGTTGCCTGTTCGGACGCCTTCGCGAGCAAGCCCGCTCCCACATTTGACCGAGTTCACACCCATCCAATGTGGGAGCGGGCTTGCTCGCGAAGAGGCCCGCCCAGGCACAGCCTAATGCCCAGCCTGCCACGGCTGCCCCAATGACACCGGCGCATACAACCGTGTGCGCACCGCATCCCGGGACAGCAGCACCAGCACCCCAATGGTCGCGACATACGGCAACATCGCCAGCAGACTCGACGGAATCGCCAGCCCCAGTCCCTGCGCCACCAGGTGCAGGATGCTGGCGAGCCCGAACAGGTACGCGCCGAGCAGCAGGCGCCACACCCGCCAACTGGCGAACACCACCAGCGCCAGGGCAATCCAGCCGCGCCCGGCGCTCATGTTCTCCGCCCACATCGGCGTGTAAGCCAGGGACAGGTAAGCCCCGGCCAATCCGGCCATCGCACCGCCGAACAACACCGCCAAGGTCCGCACGGCCAACACCGGCAAGCCCATGGCGCTGGCCGCATCCGGGTTTTCCCCGATCGCCTGAATGATCAGCCCGACGCGGCTTTTCAGAATCACCCAGACCACTAATGCAAACAATGCGAACGACAGATACACCAGCAGATCCTGGGCAAACAGCATCCGCCCGATCAGTGGGATTTCACTCAGATAGGGAATCGCCATCGGCTCGAATCCCGCCAGCGGCTTGCCGACCCACGCCGCACCGACGAAGGTCGACAGGCCCACGCCGAAAATCGTCAGGGCAAGACCTGTGGCCACCTGATTGGCGTTGAACACCAGCGCTATCAGGGCAAACAGCGACGACAACAGCATCCCGGCGAGCATTGCCAGCAACACGCCGAGCCACAGGTGACCGGTATTGAACGCGACGATGAAACCGATCACCGCACCAAACAGCATCATGCCTTCCTGGCCCAGGTTGAGGACGCCGCTTTTCTCGCAGATCAGTTCCCCCAGCGCCACCAGCAACAACGGTGTACCGCAGCGGACCATGGCGTAGAAAATATTGCTCAGCAGATCGATATCCATCACATCGCTCCAGTCTGTACGACGGTGGATTGCGCGCGGCGGGCCCAGCGCAGGTTCAAACGCGGCCGGTAGAGAATCAGCACATCACTGGCCAGCAGGAAAAACAGCATCATGCCCTGGAACAATTGGGTGATCGCTTGCGGCAGGTTCAGGCTCATTTGTGCGCTTTCGCCACCGATGTACAGCAGCGCCATCAACAGGCTGGAAAACAGGATGCCGACAGGATTCAGACGGCCGAGAAATGCCACGGTGATCGCCGCATAGCCGTAGCCCGGCGAGACCTGCGGCACCAGCTGGCCGATGGGACCGGTGACTTCGCACACACCGGCAAGCCCCGCCAGGCCGCCGCTGATCGAGAGCGCGAGCCAGATCAGGCGCTTCTCGCGAAAGCCGACGAAGCCGGCGGCACGCTTGTCCAGCCCGAGCACTTTGATCTGGAAACCGACAAAGCTTTTCTGCAACAGCACCCATACCGCCACCAACGCTAGCAGGGCGAAGTAAACCCCGGCGTGGACCCGGCCATCGTCCATCAGCAGCGGCAGGCGGCTGGCGTCACCGAACATCGCCGACTCGGGGAAGTTGAACCCGGCGGGATCTTTCAAAGGGCCGTGAACGCAGAACAGCAGCAGATTCAGTGCAATGTAGTTGAGCATGATACTGGTCAGGATCTCATTGGCGTTGAAGCGCGTGCGCAGCCACGCCGTCAGCCCGGCCCACGCAGCGCCCGCCAGGGTGCCGGTAAGCAGGATCAACACCAGCGCCCAGCGGCTTTGCATATCGATGATGTTCACCGCCAGCGCACTGCCGGCCAGCGCACCGAGCAGCAGTTGACCTTCGGCACCGATGTTCCAGATGCGCGCCTGATAGGCGACGGCCAGGCCCAATGCGCAGAGCAGAATCGGCAGGGCTTTGACCAGCAATTCGGAGACGCCGTACAGGTCGCTGACCGGTGCGATCAGCAAGGTGTGCAAGGTCAGCAACGGGTCATGCCCGAGCGCCATAAACAACAACGATCCACAGCCCAGGGTCAGTGCAGCCGCCAGCAACGGCGAGCACCACAGCATCAGGCGCGATTGCTGGCCGCGAGGTTCAAGAGAAAGCAGCATGTGACACTCCGTTAACGCGTGGCGGATGCGAGTGATTGGGGGGCGCCGAACTGGCCGGCCATCCAGCCGCCGACATCGCTCAGGCGGGTGTCGACGGTGGCGTGAAGCGCCGACAGCCGACCGCCGCACAAGGCGCCGAGCCGGTCGCTGATCTGGAACAGTTCGTCCAGGTCTTCGGAGATCACCAGGATCGCCGCGCCGGCATCGCGCAAGGCAATCAAGGCGCGGTGAATGGTGGCGGCGGCACCGACGTCCACGCCCCAGGTCGGGTGTGCGGCGACCAGCAGACTGGGTTGTTGAAGGATTTCCCGACCGAGGATGAATTTCTGCAAGTTGCCGCCGGACAGGCTGCGGGCCGGCGCCTGGCTATCGGGTGTCTTGACCCCGAAACGGCGGATGATTTCCTCGGCCAGTGCTTCGACTTTGCCGCGCTGGATCAGGCCGTTACTCACCAAGCCGTGCTGGAAAGCAGTCAGCAGCGCGTTGTCCGCCAGGCTCAGTTCCGGCACCGCACCATGACCCAGGCGCTCGGCGGGGACGAACGCCAAGCCGAGTTGGCGGCGAGCATCGGGACGCAAATGGGCGACTGGCTCCTTGCCAAAACGGATCGTCGCGCTGGCGTTGCGGGGCAGCAGTGCTTCGCCGCTGAGCAAGGCCAGTAACTCATCCTGGCCATTGCCGGCGACACCGGCGATGCCGACAATTTCACCGCGGCGCACTTCAAGGTCGATGTTGGCAAGCGAGCAGCCGAATGGGTCCGGGTTGTGCCAGGACAATCCACGGACATCAAGGCACGCATCACCTCCGGTAACCTTCGGATAGTCAGCGATCAACTCCGCCGCTTCACCGACCATCAAGCGCGCCAGTTGCTGGTCCGAACACTCGGCCGGCACGCAATGCCCGGCCACCCGACCGCCTCGTAAAACCGTTGCGCTGTGGCACAACGCACGCACTTCCCCGAGCTTGTGGCTGATGAACAAAATGCTGCAGCCTTCGGCGGCGAGTCGGCGCAGGGTAACGAACAAGTCATCGGCCTCTTGCGGCGTCAGCACCGAAGTCGGTTCATCGAGAATCAACAGGCGGATGTCCTGCATCAGGCAGCGAATGATTTCCACCCGCTGCCGTTCACCGATCGACAGGCTGTGGACAAGTCGCTCCGGTTCCAGCGTCATGCCGTAGCGCCGGGACACTTCGCGAATCTTCGGCTCAAGCTGTTTGGGTGTGCCTGCCGCCGCGCCCATGGCCAGGGCGATGTTCTGTGCCACGCTCAGGGTTTCGAACAGCGAAAAATGCTGGAATACCATGCCGATTCCCAAACCCCGGGCCTGGGCCGGATTGCGCAGGCTCACCCGCTGACCTTGCCAGATCACCTCGCCGGAATCGGCGTGGGTAACGCCGTAGATGATCTTCATCAGCGTGCTTTTGCCCGCACCGTTTTCGCCGAGCAGGGCATGGATCTCGCCAGGGGCAATGGTCAGGTCGATGGCATCGTTGGCCAGGCAGCCGGGGTAGCGTTTTGTGATTCTGCGCAGTTGCAGGCGCGGAACTGGGTCAGGGATTGGAGCGTGATTGGGCATGACAGGCTCAGTGCTGTTGGACTTGTGCCTGTGGATAAAGCAATTTTCTGGCCACTAGGTCAGGAAAATCTCGAAGTCCTGCGACCAGAGGCGTTCAGTACGCAGCTTTCAAATGTGCCACGCACAACCCGGCACCACATGGGGGCAATGGCGCAAATCAAGCCCCGATTTTGCTCGTGCGGTTTTGCTCAAAAAATGAGCAATCGACCACAAGCCATACCGTACACGGCGCCGAGACGGCCATGAACGGGTTATCCACAGATTGCTCCACAGTATTTGTGTGCAAGCTCACAGCACGGGCATAAGCACTGAGTGGCTACTTCTAAAGGCGATAAACCGCTGTAACTATTTGTTTTTATTTGAATTTGACGTGCTTGATGGCAGATTGGACGAAAATTGAGCAAAGTCCGCAAAGCCGCATGACAAAAGGGTTACAGCGGTATGTGCTCAGGTTATCCACAGGCGGGTGCACAGCAGATGTGGGCAAATATGGAATAAGTGAAAAAGCGGCGTGCCCCAAAAAATTGCAGCCGGTGCTGAAGCCTTTTAGCGCCGTAACAAAATTCGCCCGCGACTCAAATCGGCCAGTTGTGACTGTAAGGTGTCGATTTGCGCATCGCCTACGGCCAACTGCAACTCGACACCATTGGCGGTGAAGCTTTCATCCACAACCAATCCACCTGCCTCCGCCACCCGCAGCTTGACCAGGGCCAACTCGGCAAATCCGCAAGCGCAACTCAGCGGCACTCGGCTGATCAGCTCAATCTTTGGTGCCGCTTGCAGGCATTTGTTCGCACCACCGCCATAGGCCCGGGCGAGTCCGCCGGTACCCAGTTGGATGCCGCCATACCAGCGAATCACCAGCACCGCGACCTGATCGCAATCCTGTGCCTCGATCGCCGCCAGAATCGGCCGGCCGGCCGTACCGCCGGGCTCGCCATCATCGGTGCTGCGGTACTGATCACCGAGCTTCCAGGCCCAGCAGTTGTGCGAGGCATTCAAGTCGCTGTGCTGTTCAATGAACGCCTGGGCCTCAGCCGGGCTGGAGATCGGCGCGGCGAAGGTAATGAAGCGGCTCTTGCGAATCTCTTCGCGGTATTCGCAAAAACCGCTGAGGGTAAATGGCATAAGTGCTTAGATGGCAGGTTTCAGGCCGCAGCCCTTGAGAATGATGCGGATCAGGTTATCCCCGGCGTCTTCCATGTCCTGTTTGGTCAACTTGGTACGTCCGGTGACGCGGCAGATCTGCGTGGCGAAGTCGGCGTAGTGCTGGGTGCTGCCCCACAACAGGAAGATCAGGTGCACCGGATCGACCGGGTCCATTTTACCGGCGTCGATCCAGGCCTGGAACACGCCCGCACGACCCTGGAACCAGGCGCGATAGTCCTGGTTGAAATACTCGGTCAGGCACTCGCCGCCGCTGATGACTTCCATGGCAAAAATCCGCGAGGCTTGCGGCTGGCGCCGGGAGAACTCCATTTTGGCGCGGATGTAGCGGGTCAAGGCTTCGGTCGGATCGTCCTCGGCGGTGAGGGTGTTGAACGTGCTGTCCCACAGCTCGATGATGTTGCTCAGCACCGCCACGTACAAACCGAGCTTGTTGGTGAAGTAGTAATGCAGGTTTGCCTTGGGCAACCCGGCATTCTGGGCGATGGTGTTCATGCTCGTGCCTTTGTACCCGTGACGGGCGAACTCGTCTTCGGCGGCCTTGATGATGGTCTCTTCGTTTTTCTGACGAATGCGGCTGACGTGTTTTGCGCCGTGGGCTGGGACTTCAAAGGTCATAAGCACTTCCGAACGAGTGGGTGGGACGGCCAGTGCGTTGATAACGTACCCACCGGTTTCAGACAAGACCTCACACAATAAAACACTGCACCGCAAGCTAATGTGGGAGCGGGCTTGCTCGCGAAGGCGTCGTCCCAGTCAATACTCATGTGACTGACACACCGCCTTCGCGAGCAAGCCCGCTCCCACAGTTTTCAACGCGTCGCGGCCAGGCTCTCGAGAAAACTCTCCAGCACCAGATGCGGTCGGCGTCCCTTGCGTGTGACCGACGCCAGGCTGAGGTCATAGAAGCGTGTTTTTTCTTTCAGCGCTCGCAACCGGCCTTGCTGTACCCAAAGACTCGCGTAGTGATCCGGCAGGTAACCGATATAGCGTCCGGTCAGGATCAGGAAGGCCATGCCTTCGCGGTCCGAGGCGCTGGCGGTGCAATTGAGCGCCTGATAATGGGCCTGGATTTCCGCCGGCAAACGAAAGGTCGGGGCGATGGCGTCCTGGCTGTTCAGGCGTTCGTCGTCCAGTTGTTTGTCGTCGACATAAAACAGCGGGTGACCGACCGCGCAGTACAACAGCGATCGCTCGCTATACAGCGGTTGATACTCCAGCCCCGACAATGCGCTGGCCTGCGGTACCACGCCGACGTGCAGGCGACCGTCGAGCACGCCTTGTTCGACTTCATTGGGCGCGATCATGCGGATCTGGATCTGCACGTCCGGGCCGCGTTCTTTCAATTGCGCGAGGGCATGGGTGATGCGCATGTGGGGCAGGGTGACCAGGTTGTCCGTCAAACCGATGATCAATTCGCCGCGCAAGTGCTGGTGCAGGCCATTGACCTCGGTGCGGAAGCTTTCCAGCGCACTTAACAGCTGCAATGCCGATTGATAGACCTCGCGGCCCTCTTCGGTCAGGGAAAACCCGGCACGTCCCCGTTGGCACAGGCGCAGTCCGAGGCGTTGCTCCAGATCGCTCATCTGTTGGCTGATCGCCGAGCGACCGATGCCCAGCACGGTCTCCGCCGCGGAGAAGCCGCCGCATTCCACCACGCTGCGGAAAATCCTCAGCAGGCGAATATCAAAGTCGCTGACCTGGGCCAGCGGATCGGGACGGCGAGTACTCATGCGGGTTACTCAAAGTTTAGTAGTTGGCTGACTGAACATTAGAAAAGTTGGATTTCACCGACTTTATCCCCGTGGCAATTTAGCTGCAACAACGGTTTTCAATCCTTACGCCGCTTATTGCCTTGCGAGGTTACGCCCATGAACCAGCCTGAAAACGCACCGACTTCCCTGGCCAGCCAGCTCAAGCTCGATGCTCACTGGATGCCTTACACCGCCAACCGCAACTTCCAGCGCGATCCACGGCTGATCGTTGGCGCCGAAGGCAGTTGGCTGATCGACGACAAAGGCCGCAAGGTATATGACTCGCTGTCCGGTCTGTGGACCTGTGGCGCCGGGCACACTCGTAAGGAAATCCAGGAAGCGGTCGCCAAGCAACTGGGCACCCTCGATTACTCGCCAGGCTTCCAGTACGGCCATCCGCTGTCCTTTCAGTTGGCTGAAAAAATCACCGACCTGACCCCGGGCAACCTCAACCACGTGTTCTTCACCGACTCGGGTTCCGAGTGCGCTGACACCGCTGTAAAAATGGTCCGTGCTTACTGGCGCCTGAAGGGCCAGTCGACCAAGACCAAAATGATCGGCCGTGCCCGTGGTTATCACGGTGTGAACATCGCCGGCACCAGCCTCGGTGGCGTGAACGGCAACCGCAAGCTGTTCGGTCAGGCGATGATGGACGTCGATCACCTGCCGCACACTTTGCTGGCAAGCAACGCTTACTCCCGTGGCATGCCGGAGCAGGGCGGTATCGCCCTGGCTGACGAACTGTTGAAGCTGATCGAACTGCACGATGCGTCGAACATCGCGGCGGTATTCGTCGAGCCATTGGCCGGTTCCGCTGGCGTGCTGGTGCCGCCACAGGGTTACCTCAAGCGTCTGCGTGAAATCTGTGACCAGCACAACATCCTGCTGGTGTTTGATGAAGTGATCACCGGTTTCGGCCGTACCGGCACCATGTTCGGTGCTACCACCTTCGGCGTGACACCGGACCTGATGTGCATCGCCAAGCAAGTTACCAACGGTGCGATCCCGATGGGCGCGGTGATTGCCAGCTCCGAGATCTACCAGACTTTCATGAATCAGCCGACGCCTGAATACGCGGTTGAATTCCCCCATGGCTACACCTATTCCGCGCACCCGGTGGCTTGCGCCGCTGGCCTGGCAGCACTCGACCTGCTGCAAAAGGAAAACCTGGTACAGAGCGTGGCCGAAGTCGCACCGCATTTCGAAAATGCGCTGCACGGCCTCAAAGGCACCAAGAACATCATCGACATCCGCAACTACGGCCTGGCCGGCGCGATCCAGATCGCTCCACGTGACGGCGACGCGATCGTGCGTCCGTTCGAAGCCGGCATGGCGCTGTGGAAAGCCGGGTTCTACGTACGCTTCGGCGGCGACACCCTGCAGTTCGGCCCAACCTTCAACAGCAAGCCGCAGGACCTGGATCGTCTGTTCGACGCGGTCGGCGAAGTGCTGAGCAAGATCGACTGATTTGACAACACACCTGTAGGAGCGAGCTTGCTCGCGATGGACGTTAACGATGATGTGGGCTGCCTGGATGAACACAGCGCCCTCACCATCTTCGCGAGCAAGCTCGCTCCTACAAAAAGCATCTATATAGCAGGCGCTCTTTAATGGACGCCTGTGGACAACTTTTCAGGAGCTTCCATGAGCGTTATTCCGCATTTGATCAATGGCGAACTGGTGACCGAGAACGGTCGCGCGGTTGATGTGTTCAACCCGTCTACCGGTCAGGCAATTCACAAGTTGCCGCTGGCGACCCGCGAAACCATCCAGAGCGCCATCGACGCGGCCAAGGCTGCATTCCCGGCCTGGCGCAACACGCCGCCGGCCAAGCGTGCCCAAGTGATGTTCCGCTTCAAGCAACTGCTGGAGCAGAACGAAGCGCGTATCGCCCAACTGATCAGCGAAGAGCACGGCAAGACCCTGGAAGATGCTGCCGGT
This sequence comes from Pseudomonas sp. BF-B-30, assembly GCF_019956305.1. Lineage (NCBI taxonomy): Bacteria > Pseudomonadati > Pseudomonadota > Gammaproteobacteria > Pseudomonadales > Pseudomonadaceae > Pseudomonas > Pseudomonas sp. BF-B-30. Next base: position 24,155 of record NZ_JAHBDG010000050.1, read on the forward strand.
GAATTGAAGCGCGGCATCGAGAACGTCGAGTTCGCTTGCGCGGCTCCGGAAATCCTCAAGGGCGAGTACAGCCGTAACGTCGGACCGAACATCGACGCCTGGTCTGACTTCCAGCCGCTGGGCGTGGTGGCCGGTATCACTCCGTTCAACTTCCCGGCCATGGTGCCGTTGTGGATGTACCCGCTGGCGATCGTCTGCGGTAACTGCTTTATCCTCAAGCCTTCCGAGCGTGACCCGAGCTCGACGCTGCTGATTGCACAGCTTCTGCTGGAGGCTGGCTTGCCCAAAGGCGTGCTGAGCGTGGTACACGGTGACAAGACTGCGGTGGACGCGTTGATCGAAGCGCCGGAAGTCAAAGCGCTGAGCTTCGTGGGTTCGACGCCGATTGCCGAATACATCTATTCCGAAGGCACCAAGCGTGGCAAACGCGTCCAGGCCCTGGGCGGTGCGAAGAACCACGCCGTGCTGATGCCGGATGCAGACCTGGACAACGCCGTCAGCGCACTGATGGGCGCGGCTTACGGTTCTTGCGGCGAGCGTTGCATGGCAATCTCGGTAGCGGTGTGCGTGGGTGACCAGGTGGCCGATGCACTGGTGGCCAAACTGGTTCCGCAAATCAAGGCGCTGAAAATCGGTGCCGGTACCAACTGCGGCCTGGACATGGGCCCACTGGTGACTGGCCAGGCGCGCGACAAGGTCAGCGGTTATGTAGAAGACGGCGTAGCTGCCGGCGCGACACTGGTGGTGGACGGCCGAGGCCTGACCGTCGCTGGTCACGAGGAAGGCTTCTTCCTGGGTGGTTGCCTGTTCGACAACGTCACGCCAGAAATGCGCATCTATAAAGAAGAGATCTTCGGGCCGGTGCTGTGCGTTGTTCGGGTCAACAGCCTGGAAGAAGCCATGCAACTGATCAACGATCACGAATATGGCAACGGCACCTGCATCTTCACCCGTGACGGCGAAGCCGCGCGGTTGTTCTGCGACGAAATCGAAGTCGGCATGGTCGGTGTCAACGTACCGCTGCCGGTGCCGGTGGCTTATCACAGCTTTGGCGGCTGGAAGCGTTCGCTGTTCGGCGACCTGCATGCCTACGGCCCGGATGGCGTGCGCTTCTACACCCGTCGCAAGGCCATCACCCAGCGCTGGCCACAGCGTGCGAGCCACGAGGCTTCGCAATTCGCGTTCCCTAGCTTGTAAGTAGAAGGGCGCAGAAGGCCGACCCATTGGGTCGGCCTTTTTGTTTTCGGGGCTTTTTTGCCCTATATGACAGAATTGTGAAAATAGCTGTTGACGGCAGATTCCAGGTGTCTATAATTCGCCCCACTTCCGGCGCAGTCGAAACGGAAAACTCCTTGGTAAACAAAGAGTTACGCAGTTTTCGACAGCAGGTTGCTTCAGTTCATCGAAGCACAAAGGGAGTTGAAAAAGAGGTGTTGACAGCAGCGTGTAACGCTGTAGAATTCGCCTCCCGCTGACGAGAGATCTGAAGCGCAAGTGGTTGAAGTTACAAAGGAAACTTTGAAAGCTTCTGAAAATAATCACTTGACAGCAAATGAGGCTGCTGTAGAATGCGCGCCTCGGTTGAGACGAAAGATCTTAACCAACCGCTCTTTAACAACTGAATCAAGCAATTCGTGTGGGTGCTTGTGGAGTCAGACTGCTAGTCAACAGATTATCAGCATCACAAGTTACTCCGCGAGAAATCAAAGATGTAACCAACGATTGCTGAGC
>NZ_JAHBDG010000051.1:0-23223 GCF_019956305.1 Pseudomonas sp. BF-B-30
CCGATGAAGTCCGCGCGCTCGCTCACCGTACCGCGCAGTCCACGCGAGAAATTGAAGACATGATCAGCGGGATCCAGAACGGCACGGATACTGCCGTGTCGACCATGCTCAGCAGCAGTGAAAATACCCGCCTCACCCTCTCACTAGCCCAGTCCACCCAAAGTGCATTGGCAGAAATCGTGGCCGCCAACGACGACATCAACCAACGAAACTTGATGATCACGACGGCGACTGAGGAACAAGCCCATGTTGCGCGTTCGGTCGACCAAAACTTGCTCAACATCCGAGACCTGTCTGTCCAATCAGCCACAGGCTCGCAACAAACCACTAGTGCGTCTCAATCCCTTGGTTTACTGGCCCTTGAGCTGAATTCAATGGTTCAACACTTCAAGATGTAACAAATACGCTCATGCAATTTTTTGCATAATGACACGCTAAAAAGTAGTCATGCGCGACAAAAACTGATCGAATTGAGGTATGCCTCATTTGATCTCACATTCCGGCTCAACCGGTTTGTGTTTGTCGCCACCCCATTTCGTAAGTGATCACAGATATGGCCTCAAGCGCCCTCGTACAACGAATCGCTGCCGAGATCCGGCAGAAAATCCAGACCGGTGAGCTATCGCTGGGCGCTCACTTGAGCGCACAAAAAGTCGCCGACGAATTCAACGTCTCTCGCTCTCCGGCGCGCGAAGCACTGGTCTTGCTCTCGGAACAATGTGTTCTGGAGCAGCTGCCCAATCGCGGGTTCTTCGTACTGGAATCAGTACAGGATCCATCGCAGATCCAAGACGAGGTACTTCCTCTTGAAGAGCCGGATGAATACTACCGACTCTCGGAAGACTGGTTGAACAACGCAATTCCGAGTGAAGTAACGGAGCAGTTTCTGCGCACTCGCTATAACCTGACCAAAGCCCAGGTCATCGACATTCTCAATCGCGCCGCCAAAGTAGGATGGGCTGAGCCAAAGCCTGGTTATGGCTGGCGTTTTCTGGATGTGGCGAAGACACCGGAAACCCTTGAGCAAATCTACAAGGTGCGCTCGCTGATCGAGCCAGCGGCACTGTTGGAGCCGACTTACCTGCACGACCTGGCCAAGCTCCAACGTCTTAAAAAAGAGCAGCAGGACATGCTCAACGGTGGCATCGATAGCCTGCCGGCAGACGTCCTCTTGAAAAATGGTATTCGCTTCCACGAAGAGTTCATCAAGCTCTCTGGCAACCCGCTTTATCACATGATTCTGGTCCAGATGAACAACATGCGGCGGCTCATCGAGTACCGCTCGATGATCGACCGCAAGCGTCTCTACAAACAATGCGCCGAACACATTCGGATGATCGAGCTGGTGGAACAGGGCAATAACCTGGAAGCCGCGCATTTGATGAAGCAACACTTGAGCGGCTCTTTTGCTCACAAATCGCCGATCCTGAAACTGCGATCAGAATCTGCCGAAACCACCCCTTCACTTTCTGGCCTCAGCACTGGCCTCACATCACTTCTCGAGGAGAGCACACGTTGAGTACCGAAGAACAACTGCGCGAAGAAATCTGCATCGTCGGAAAAAGCCTCTATGAACGCGGTTATACCGTGGGCAGCGCAGGCAACATTAGCGCACGCCTGGACGATGGCTGGTTGATCACCCCCACCGACGCCTGCCTGGGAAGATTGAAGCCGGAAGAGATCGCAAAAGTCGGCAAGGACGGCACTTGGGTCTCGGGCAGCAAACCGTCGAAGACCCTGGAATTGCATCGCCAGGTGTATGACCGCAACCCTGAAGTCAACGGTGTAGTTCACACTCATTCGACCTCGCTCGTAGCTCTAACACTTGCAGGGGTCTGGGCCAACGACGACATCCTTCCACCATTGACCCCTTACCAAATCATGAAGGTTGGCCACATCCCATTGATCGCCTATCAGCGTCCCGGCTCTCCTGATGTGGCCAGGCAAGTGGCGCAATTGGCCAACAAGGTTCGGGGCGTGATGCTGGAGCGGCTGGGCCCAGTTGTTTGGGAAAGCTCTGTATCAAAAGCCAGCTTTGCGCTGGAAGAACTTGAGGAAACGGCAAAGCTTTGGATGATGAGCAATCCTAAACCTGCGTCACTGGGTGAAGACGCTATTGAAGATCTACGACAGGTCTTCTCTGTTAAGTGGTAACCCTACTGAGGACCAAGACAAGGCGTTCGATTGAGCCAATGACTAGTCGTTCGCCTTGCTACTCATAATGCCCAATCAGCTCGCCACTGAAGCAGCTAGCGAAGTGAACTCTTTCAAGTCCGTCTCAACCACATACATACCTTTGCTCAGATGTTTTTCTAACGGGCTTGTCGTGCCTCGGTGGAGCCCAGGTCACCACTGAACCGGCGAGCTTGATGTACGACTCCTGTGTCTTGCGCGCGTTTTCGTTCGAGGTCGCAATGCCGGCCGCCCTGTTTTACCGTCTATTTCGGAATGTATTTGGACAGGGTCGCCTTAAGCGCCTCGGTAACAAGAGCAATCAGAATTGGTTCGGAACTCGACTGCATATCTCTACCAATTTCGGATTGCTGTTCTTTCACTTTTCCCGCGTATTTTGATGCGCGGCCTTCAGATACGAGTGATGTCAACTCTTCTTGAGAGAATGACTTCTCATAGGCTGCAGCAAGGTTCTCATCCCACTTAGGCTGGTACTGCGGCAGCAATGCATTGATTTCGTCAGACACGGCACTGCTTGCATCTGCACTTCCCAGTTTTGTGACGATCATCGCGTAGGTGATCGTTCTTTTCGCTGCCAAAAGTGCAAGAGTAGAGAGGTTACTGCCGATCTGTGCCTGGGCTACGAATGTGCGAGCATCTTTATGAGAGCGGGTTTCAGCGGAAACTGTATTGGAAAGCGCGACGAGCACGGTGAACACGATAGCGGTAGAAGAAATCCTTTCCATTTTCCAGCTCCATCGGAGGGAAACCAGTGTTTCATCAGCGTAGTTTCATCCCGAAGGTTGTGCCACGTGGTGACCGCTGCTGCGGCAGGTGGTTTGAGCACGGCGAGACTTTGAATACCCTGGTTGAGGAAATTTGAGTCACTCCGGCTTTTTGGGCACCACGACGGACTGCCTTTGGCCGTTTATTGCCTGGCGCCACCGTCAGCTATGGGTCGTTCTCTGCCGGTCGCCGATCCTGATCCCTCTATGCAGTCTGTGCGCGTGGGCTACACTCAAAGGTGCGCCGATTTAATCCTACTTGTGGGGGCGCTTGAAAAATACTCGCTAAAGCGGAGTAGCTACCATGCCTACTCTTTCGATTGATTCACACACCCGTCTGCTTATCGCCAAAGCCATCATCTCGACCACAGGTGAAGCCGAAGCTATTCGTATCGTCCCGCTGCCGGGCGGCGGTCAACTATTACTGATGTTCAACTGCGGGCATGTCGCCGTCGATCTCGTATCGGATCAGGACGATCTGTTCGACAACCACCGCCTCGTGTTCGACGTATCTGCACAGGTCATTGCCGACATGGAAAGCCATCGCGGCGAATAGGTCGGGTTGTTTTCTGCTGCGAAAACCATGGTCGACTTTTTTAACAGAATCAGCCGATTTCTGCCTGTCGCCACCGTCAGCTTTGGGTTGAAAGTAGTCCTTAACGACAGGCCACTTTCGGCCAACTACGCTGTTATGCAGTTTGTTAAAGCACCAATGGAACAACAGTTTATGTGGGGGTAGTTGCTATCAGCCCTAGCGACATTCCGTGTAGCGAATAACGGCGACTGAGCCGCTGCGCGGAAGCTGGCCAGTACTTTGCTGTTCGGGCTAGATCTGGGGCAGGCAGCAACAGGTCTACAAGCCCCGTATCGATTAAGACTATGCTTGCGCCACAACCTTGCGCACGACGTAAGGCAGGATCCCACCCTGCTTCAAGTACAGAATTTCCTGTTGTGAATCCAGCTGCAGAGTCAACGACACCGACGTCTGGCTTCCGTCAGCACAACTGATCGTTAGGCTCACTGAGTTTGCCCCCACCTGCAACGTCTCCAAGCCACTGAAATCCAGCGATTCATTACCGCTCAGCCGCAAGCTCGGAGCATCAGCACCAGCTGCAAAGGTAATGGGCAGGATACCCATGCCGATCAGGTTGCTTCGGTGGATGCGCTCGAAACTTTGTGCGATGACGGCTTTGACGCCCAGTGTGGCTTGCGCCTTGGCGGCCCAGTCACGGCTGGAGCCCGCGCCGTAATTGAATCCGGCGAAAATCACCAGCGGCACCTCTTTGACGACGTAACTCAGTGCTGCGTCGTAGACGCGCTGAATGGAACCGTCGAACGCCGTGGCAAAGCCGCCCTCTCCCGGCTGTTGCTCCAACAGCTGATTCTTCACCGCTCGATTGACAAACGCACCGCGCATCATCACTTCGTGATTGCTGCGGCGGGTTGAATATTGATTGAGATCGTTGGGGTTTTCGCCGCGCTCGGTCAACCACTGTCCAGCCTGACTTTCGAGTGGAATCGCACTGGCCGGTGAGATGTGGTCGGTGGTGACGTTGTCGCCAAGTACCATCAACACACGCGCGTCATGAATCGACAACTCAGTGGAGGCCTGAGGTTTGACGTTTTGCAGATAGATTGGTCGACGCAGATAAGTCGAATTCGGCGCCCAGGGAAATTGCACGCTGCCACTGGCCGACAGTGCCTGCCAGTGATGAGTACCGTCCCACAGCATGGCGTTGCGCTTGCGGAACAGGTCCGGGCGAACGGTCTGGCTGACCAGTGCCTGAATCTGCTCTTCGCTCGGCATCAGCTCGTGCAGATACACGTCGTTGCCTGCCGCATCCTGGCCCAACGGCTCAGTCTGAATATCCATGTCAATGGTGCCGGCCAACGCGTAGGCGACGACTAGCGCCGGCGAAGCCAAGTAACCGACCTGCACCCGAGGATTAACGCGCCCTTCGAAGTTACGGTTACCGGACAGTACGACCACGGTTTTGAGGCCCTGATCCGAAAAACGCTCCATGTGTTCTTCGAGGCTGCCGGAGTTACCGATGCAGGTCATGCAACCAAACCCGGCCAAGTCAAAACCCAAGGCTGAGAAGTCGCTTAAGAGGTCGGCCTTTTCCAAGTAGTCCGCCACCACCCGCGAGCCAGGCGACAACGATGTCTTGACCCAAGGCTTGCTGCGCAAACCGCGACGCTGGGCGTTGCGTGCCAGCAATCCGGCCTGAATCATCTGGCTCGGATTCGCGGTGTTGGTGCAACTGGTGATCGCCGCTAAAGAGATTGCGCCATGGCTCAACGCCTGGCCAAAAGAAGGCTCGAAGTATTCGGCTTCACTATCCGAGGAGCGAGCAATGATGCCCTCCCGCTCACCCAGAATATCCTGGCGAAAGGATGGTGCGGCGTCCGCCAGTTTGCGCCACTGGTGTGGCTGATGGGGGCCTGCAACACTTGGCTCGATTGCCGAAAGGTCCAGCTCGATCAGGTCATCAAAATGCGGCTCGGGCAATGAGTCGTGGCGCCACAGACCTTGCGCTTCAAGGTACGTTTCAATGCGCGCAATGGTGTCGTCGATACGCCCCGTCAAATGCATGTATTCCATCGTGCTGTCATCGAACGGGAAGAACACCACCGTGGCGCCATACTCAGGGGCCATGTTCGACAGCGTCCCCCGCGCCGCCCAACTGAGCTTCGACAGACCGGGTCCACAGAACTCAACGAACTTACCCACCACGCCTTTCGCACGCAGCATCTGAGTGATGCGCAATGCCAGATCGGTAGCTGTCACACCGGGCCGCAGTTCGTTACTCAACCGAATGCCGACGACCTCAGGAAAGCTGATCGGCACCGGCTCGCCCAGCATGGCAGCCTGCCCCTCCAGCCCTCCCACGCCCCAGCCCAGCACGCCGATGGCGTTGATCATGGGCGTGTGGCTGTCAGTCGCTACGATATCGTCAGGATGCAGCAGCGGCTGGCCGTCGGCCGTCTGGCTTTCCCAAACGACGGTGGCCAGTGATTCCATGTTGACCTGGTGGATGATCCCGGTGCCCGGCGGCACCACCTTGAAATTGGTCAGGCTCTTTTGTGCCCACTTGATGAACTCATAACGTTCGGAGTTCCGGCGGTAATCGATGTCGAGGTTCTTCTCGACGGCATCCGCCTCGGCGTAGCGCTCGACAATCACCGAGTGATCGATGACCAGCACCGCAGGAATCATCGGGTTCATGGTTTCCGGTACGCCACCCATTTCAGCAACCATGTCACGCATGCCGGCAAAGTCAGCCAACGCCGGCAGACACGTTGTATCGTGAAACATCAGCCTATTGGGATAAAAAGGCACTTCGCAAGCGGGGGCGTCCTCGCGTATACACGCGATGACATTGTCCAGAGCCGTAGGTGAGCAACGAGCCACATTCTCCAGCAGGATACGGATCGAATAGGGCAAACCGAGTAGTTCGTCCGGGGTCAGTATCTTGTACAGATCGACGTAGGCGTAACGGGTGTCGCCCACTTGCAGGTGACTTTGATGGCGTGCATCGATGGCTGAAATCATGGGCTTATCATTCACCGGTTGAGTGCATGAGCAAACGACTCTGTGCGGTCGTTCAGTTGGACCCAGCGTAACCAAAGGCAGGCTCGAGTAAAATTGAGCGTTGAGCAAGCCATCGTTCGTCCACGGAGAACGCAGCCTTGGCGAGCCTGAAATTGTCAGGGCCTGCGCACTTCCCTACCCTCAGGGCCGATGACATTTTCCCTTGGAGAACCTGTATGCCCACCCCTACCGCAGAAGTCCTCAACGATCTTGCCCCAACTGGCGTACTCAGAGCAGCCATCAACTTCGGTAACCCTGTTCTAGCTCAGCGCAATACCGAAACAGGACAACCTCAAGGGGTATCCGTCAGCCTCGCCGTGGAATTGGGCAAGCATCTGGGCGTCCCTGTTGAATTCATCACCTTTGACGCTGCCGGCAAGGTGTTCGAGGCATTGGCGAACAAGCAATGGAATATTGCTTTCCTGGCCATCGAACCCGTGCGTGAAGCTCAGGTCGCTTTTAGCGAACCGTACGTGATCATCGAAGGCACTTATCTGGTCAAGAACAGCTCCAGATTCTTCAAGATGGAAGATCTGGATCAACCAGGTGTGCGAATCGCCGTCGGTAAGGGTGCTGCTTATGACTTGTACCTGAGCCGAACGCAGCAGCACGCGACCCTCGTCCGTGCGCCGACATCGGCCGCCGCGGTAGACCTATTTCTCGACGAAGACTTGGATGCAGCTGCGGGCGTGCGTCAGCCACTGCTCAAAGTTGCCGAGGCCAACAACGAACTGCGCGTGCTGGACGGTTACTTCACCTCGATTCGCCAAGCGATGGGCGTTCCCGTGGAGTGCGTCGCTGGCGCGGCTTACGTCAGAGCGTTCCTGGAAGAACAGAAAGCCAGCGGTTTCGTCCTCAAAGCTCTCGTCGACAGCGGTCAGGGCGACGTCACTGTCGCCCCCTAGCAGGGCAATTAATACATCGCCCATGGTGGCTTGAAACGCACTTGCCCGCTCAGCGGCGAAGGCGTTTCAGCCAGACTTTGTGTACGGGTTCAGCACATAGCATCACCACCACCAAGCGCATAATTTGCATCGCCGTGACAATACCGACACCTAGGTTTAGGGCTTCGGCCGTCAGATACATCTCTGTACTACTGCCCGGCATCATGCCCAATGCTAGGGTCAATACCGGAAAGCCCAGTAAGTATCCGATTCCAAGTGCCAGAACCAGGGTGCAGAAAATCATGATCAAGTTGAACAACGAAACCTTGAGCAGGAAAGTCGGCGAGGCTCTGAAGAACTGGCGATCAAAGTAACCACCGAGTGCGCAACCGATCATGAGCTGCCCGTAATGACTGAGTTCCACGGGCAATGCCGTTTGAAGATTGAAACTGGCCGTGAAGAGAGCACACAAAGCCATCGGACCGAACATCCAGGGATTCGGTAATTTGTACCGCTTCCAGATCATTGCCGTCAGCGCTCCGCCGATCAGCAGCGGTAGCAACCAATACCAATCACTCGGCAAGCGAGCATGGACCACTGCCGGCGAGATTTTCGCGGTGAAAAACATCGCAGGCGGCACGCAGAGAACAATCACGACCAAACGCACACTATGCGCCGCAGCGATCTGACTGACGTCGGCCTTATGCCTGATTCCCGATTGAATCATTTCTGCAAAGTTGGCGGGCATGAACGCGAAGAATGCAGTCGTCAGATCCATTCCACGACGCCGCATAAACTCTACGCCGAGCAGTGCAAGGAACAGGGTGAGAAACGCCGCGAACAGCATCATCGCGAAATGCCCCAGGATCTGTTCCAGCACCACAGGCGTGAAGTGCAAGCCGATGGAAGTCGCGATCATCCACTGTCCGGTCAGACGGCCATTGGGAATCTCTCCCACGCGCCAGCCCAGGCAACGCACCAGGATCACCGCCAACATCGATCCAATAATCCATGGCAAAGGCCAATTCAAATAACTGGCGATCAGAGCCCCGGCAATGCCAACGAGCGGTGTCGCCCACCACAATCCCATTGAGGTGAAAAACGTCTTCATGTCCTCGGACCACCGAAGACCATGCACACAGGGCTCCCGGTCTCGATCAGGTTACCCGTCGGGGTCAAGCCTCCGGTTGCTGGGTCAACACTGAAAACCACGATCATATCGCTGTCCTCATTGGCGACGTACATGAACTGTCCGTCGGGTGAGAGCGCAAAAAATCGCGGCGTGCGGCCTTTCGTTGGCGTCGCCGACACGAACGTCAGCCAACCCGTTTGCGAGTCGATGCTGAAGATCGCGATGCTGTCATTGCCTCTATTGGAGGCATACAAGAATCGCCCAGCTCCATCGACTTCGATCTCGGCGGTGGTGCTGTCGCCGGTAAAAGAATCAGGCAACGCAGAGATCACCTGCTGCGGCAGAAGCTCTCCGCTTTCGCTGTTAAAGCGGTAGGTGCCAACGGTGGAATCCAGTTCATTGACCGAATAGACCACTGGCAATCCGGGATGAAACGCAACATGCCGTGGCCCTGCCCCTTTGCGAGTGGCCACAAACGGACAAGCTGCCGGCAGCAGCTTGCCCAGTTGCGAGTCGAAACGATAAGTGAAAATCCGGTCGAGCCCTTTGTCCGGCACGACCACTAACTTTCCACTGGGATCGAATGGATTGAAATGAGGCTTCGGGCCTTTCTGTTCCACTCGATGGGGTCCGATTGGCCCCTCGGTCAGCACTTGATCACAGAGTTCGCCCAGCTCACCCGAAGCGAGTATTGGCAGCACAACCACTGAACCGCTGTAATGATTGCTCACCACCAGGAAACCACCGTCCGGTGAAATCGCCAGATGAGCGGGATTGTGACCATGGGTGTTCTGGCTATTGAGATAGGTCAGCGTGCCGTCGGCGCTGATGCTAAATGCACTGGCTTGATCTGTATCGCCATGGACGCAATACAGGAAATTCTGTTGTTTGCTGATGGCCAGGAAAGACGGATTGACCAAGCCATCAACGAGTTGCACGTGAGACAGCTGCCCCGTTTGCGAGTCGACGCTGTAGACGTTGATCCCATTACCGCGAGCATTTCTTTCACGAGTGGTACGACAGCCGACGTAAATAAACATGTACTCATCTCAAGAGTGAACAGGTGATTGAACAGCGCCTGTTACGCGGTCAAGTGTGCGACGAACGCACGGGCAGTAGGTGGTAGAGCCTCAAATCGTCGAGCAACGATCTGCAACTGACGCTTGGCCCAGGGCTCAGCCAGAGTCACAGCTTGTAGTTGAAAGGGACGCAGGTAAGGGCGCAACACATCGCGAGGCAAAATGCAGATACCCAGATTGGTCGAAACCATCCGGCACATGCACTCAAAACTGGAAACGCGAACCCGCTGCCTGACTGCCTTCCCTAATAATTGGGCTTGTTCAGTCAGTAGCAGGTGCACCGAGCTTTCCACATGAGGACCAATGAATTCATAGAGCAACGCCTGCTCAAAACTGGCTTGCGCCTGCCCCGCCAAGGGATGGTGATCTGGGACAGCAATCACCAACTCGTCCACGCGATAGGCCAGTGTTTCCAACCCAAGGGACGGCGTCTGCTGCGCGATGATGCCGACATCCGCACGCCCATCCGAGACGGCTCGTACAATTGCGGCACCGACGCGCTCCTCGATGTCGAACTTGATATCGGGGTACGTTTCCAGGAACGTCCCGATGTCCAGGCTCAGCTGTTGTGCTAACGCGGATGTAATGGCGTGCAAACGAACATGGCCTTTGATCCCAGCGCCATATTCACTCAGCTCCTGATCCATCTTCTGGAGGGTTTCATTCACCTGCAACGCGTAATGACGAAGCGACTGCCCTGCCGGAGTCAGCTCCATTCCGCGGGGGTAGCGAACAAACAGAGGTGAGCCGACTTTCTCCTCAAGCTCGCTGATCCGTTTACTGACCGCGGACGTCGCCAAGTGGCAGAGTTGCGAAGCCTTTGTCAGGTTCCGCTGCTCCGCCACTGCCATGAAGATTTCCAGGCTGAGCAGATCATGGCGCATTGGCCAATGCCTTCTCGAAGAAGTCTACTGTTCCGAAATTGCCGGACTTAAGTGCCAAGGCAACCGGGTCGTCCCGCAAGCCAAGCGTCCAAGGCACACCGGGATCAATTGTCGCGCCGATTCTCAGCGCCTTGACCTTAAGTGCCTTGACCACTGCACCCGACGTTTCGCCACCGGCCACCACGAGTTTACGAACGCCCATTTCATATAGGCCAACAGCTACGGCGGATAGCGCGTCTTCAACGATCTGCCCTGCGGCTTCAACACCGAGCTTCTGCTGTGCAAGCTTTACCGTCTCTGGCTGCGCACTGCCGTAAATCAGAATCGGCCCTTGCTGAATCAAGTCTTTCGCCCAGGCGAGTGCTTCGGCTACCTGATCATGACCATTCGCCAGGAGCAGCGGGTCAAGGGAGAAACTCGGACGACTCTTTTGCCAGTGCTCGACCTGGCTATTGGTCGCCACTGAACAACTGCCGGAAACCACCGCGCCCAAGCCTTCAATGGCGGGTAGTGCCGAAGCGGTCTCGGATTTGCCGAGCAAACCTGCACGACGGAAGTTTTCAGGTAGACCTAGCGCAACGCCAGAACCGCCGGTAACGAGTTTATGGTCAGCAACGGCCCCACCGATCGCATACAGATCCTCGTCGTCGATCGCGTCGACAATGGCGTAACCCTGCCCCTGCGCCTCAAGGTTACTGAAGGCTGTTGAAATGGCTTGCGCGCCCTTGGTTACGACCGAATGCGCAACGAGCCCAACTGGCTTGAGCGTCTGCTGTTGCAGCACTCGAACCAGATTGGAATCAGTCATTGGCGTCAACGGATGATTGCGCATTCCGGACTCGCTCAACAACACATCACCGACAAACAAATGACCGTTAAAAATCGTGCGTTTGTTCTCCGGGAATGCAGGGCAAGCCACAGCGAACGAGACGTTCAAAGCATCAGCGAGTGCGTCGGCGACAGGGCCGATGTTCCCGCGAGAAGTGGAATCGAACGTCGAGCAATACTTGAAAAAAAACTGTTGGCAACCCGCAGTACGCAGCCACTCCAACGCTTCAAGCGATTGAGTAACGGCCTCTTCGGGACTGACGGTGCGGCTTTTCAGGGCAATAACGACAGCATCAATATCCTCTGGCAAGGGCCCTTCAGGTACACCGATCACTTGCAGCGTTCGCATCCCGCCACGTACCAAAGTACTGGCCAAATCAGTACCGCCGGTAAAGTCGTCAGCGATGCAACCGAGTAGTAATTGACTCACTGTTCTCTCCTCGCGCCCTTCCCTCGGTTACCCCAAGGAAGAAAGGCATTCTCTTGTTATTGATCCAGCAATACTCCAAACAACGGGCGGCATGACATTCATGCCGCCCGTGTGGATCAGCCCAGGATGACCTTGGCGACGGCCTCACCAAAAGCTTTAGTGCCGCTAGAACCGCCCAGATCCGGGGTGCGTTGCTTAGGATCTTTCAGAACGACATCCACGGCCTTGTCCATTTCCAGGCCGGCTTTGATGAATGCTTCATTGTTGTGGAGCTCGCCCATCCATTGCAGCAACATGCCGACGGAGAGAATCATGGAGACCGGGTTGGCCTTGTCCTGACCTGCGATATCCGGCGCGGAGCCATGTTGTGCTTGGGCGCAACAGTGAATATCGCTGGCCATCATGGAGCCGGCGAGACCCAGGCTGCCCGACAGTTCACTGGCAAGGTCACTGATGATGTCGCCGTAGAAGTTCGTAGCGACCAGCACGTCGAAACGCTCAGGGCTGCGCACCAGGTGGGCAGTCGACGCATCGACCAGCAGATCGTCCAGAGCCACTTCTGGGAAGTCCTTTGCCACATCACGGACGCACTCCAGGAACAGGCCATCAGTCATATGGAAGCTGTTGGCTTTGTGAATGGCAGTGACCTTCTTGTCACGCTTCATAGCCAACTCGAACGCTCGGCGGGCAATTCGCTCACTGCAATGACGAGTGATTTTACGCGTGGATAAAGCCATATCAGGGGTCGGCATCACTTCGCCCCAGCCGCGACTCATGTTGCGGTCCGGATAAAAGCCTTCAGTCGCTTCGCGCATGATGACCAGATCCATCGTCTTGCCTTCCTTCATGTTCGAAGTCAGGAACGGACGAGTACGGGCAGGACGTACGTTGGCATAGAGATCCAGGCCAATGCGGAAACCGGCGGAAACGTTACGACCGCCCTTTTCAGGCACTGGATAGTCGGCGTGCGATTGGGTGCCGAGAATGATGCCGTCGTAGCCCTTGGCCTTTTCCAGCACTTCATCACGCAAGGTGGTGCCATATTTATCCAGGCTCGTGAAACCTACATCCTCGTAATCGAAGCTCAGGTCCAGATCGAATTTTTTGTTGGCTGCTTGCAGGACCGACATCGAAGATTCAACGATTTCCGGACCGATACCATCACCAGGAAGAACCAAAATACGCATCGCACACCCCTTGCTTATTGTTTGAGCTGAATTTTTTGAAGCAGGTCTGTTTAAAAACCGCTCCATTTATGTACATCGTAAATACAAAGTACAATATTGGCGAGGCGAAATCCTTAACCATTTGCTCCCGTTCGTCCTGACATTTCCTGGAGCAGTGTCGTTATCGCCTTCGACAGATTGCATTTTATTGCATGAATATTCAGTTTGTGCAATCTTTTCGCTCAACGGTCATCCATCAATCGAGCCAGGAGACTCACTCCATGACAGTTAAAACATCTGATTTGTGCGACCAATACCCGGACACCATTCGGGTTCTGGCCCCAGTGTTCAGGGACTTTGGCGGGAAAAATGATTTCGAGGGCCGTGCTTTCACCCTCAAATGCTTTGAGGACAATTCAAGGATCAAAGAAATAAGCAGTTTGCCGGGTCAAGGCAGAGTGTTGGTCGTGGATGGTGGGGGTAGTGATCGGTACGCACTGTTTGGCGATGTGATCGCTGAGGACTTGGTGAGGAACGGCTGGGCCGGCGTACTGATCTACGGTTACATCCGCGACAAGGCGGCTCTGCGCGACATGCCGATTGCCATTAAGGCACTGGGCACATCACCGCGAAAGACCGTCAAACGCAACGAGGGCCAGATTGGTATAGCGGTGGAATTCGCCGGGCACACCATCGCAGATGGCGACCAGCTATACGGTGATGACGATGGGGTGGTGCTGCTGAACGAGCCGCGGCTTAGCTGACCACCGAGATCTCAAGGCTGCGCTGGTATTCCAGTTCATCCTTGGCCTCTTTGTCGGTTTTCTGCCGCCCGACGACATCGAGGTGATTGCGCAGGAACTCCGCAGCCGCTTCTCGCTGCCCACTTTCGATGAGATCTAGAAGATGGATGTGCTCTTTACACTGGTTGATCAAGCGAGGCCGGTCCACGTTGGCCTTGTAGGCCATGAATCGACGCAACTGGTTTTGCCGGCGGATAGCTTCGAGAAAAAAAGCGTTGCCCGAACAACGGACCACCAGTTCGTGAAGCTGTGCACCTATCTGAAACAGCTGAGATCGCGACAGGTTAAAAATGTCTCCATCCAGCATTTTTTGCTGGGTCTCACGAGCTTTGGCAAACGCGGCCTTATCCACCTCGTAGCCAGGTTCGAGCACGGCAGCCGGTTCAATAGCCATACGAAAACGGTAGCTTTGAATATGGGCCTTGGAGTCATGCAGAAAACTATTGATCTCCCACCCCTGCCCAGGCTTGCGCTCAATCATCGCCTCATTGGCCAACCGGTTCAGGACCTTCATGAGTTGCCCTCTAGGCACCTCATATTTGCGCATCAACTCGGCTTCAAAAAAAGTCGTTGGGATGTCGCCACGAAGAACGTCATCGACGACACGCAGATAGAAATCTTCAAAAGGGTCGACTTCCAAGGGGAGCTTACGACTGTCGATTCCTCGCGCGTCAGCCGTCAGGAAATAGCCCCGATTCGGTTCCTTGGTCGCGAGGCCCAACTCAGCCAACAAAGCGAAACCACGTCGAATCGGCGAACGGGAGACCCCCAACTCTTTGGCAAAAGACTCCTCGCGCAGCGGATCACCGGCGCGCATCGACCTGGCTCTCGCCATATCGATGATCTTGGGAGCCAACTGCTCCGCAAGGTCTTTTTTTATCTTGGGCTTCATTTTGGATTGTTCGCCCGCCAATGGTTGTGGAGGAGTCAATTCTGCTGAATTCATGGAAACCGGTTATCAGAGGAGGATGGATTCGATGCAAAGGTCTGGGATGGAGCCATGACACCCAAATCCGGGACTTGAAAGAAAAATAACACACCTGATGCGCATCAACACGCCACCGAAATGCCAAGGCTTCACCGTCCATCAACTTGATCTACTACAAACCAGGAATACGTCATGACCGCACCACGTATCTATTTGATTCATGCAACGCCGGTGGCAATCGCCCCCATCACTGAAGCTTTCACTCGGCTCTGGCCCGAGGCCAAGCTCGCAAATCTGTTGGAAGACTCGCTTTCCAGCGACTTGGCGGAAGCCGGTGAACTCACTCCAGCATTGAATGAACGTTTTTTGAAACTGGCTACCTATGCGGCGGAGTCAGGGGCTGATGCGATCTTGTTTACGTGCTCCGCTTTTGGTGACGCCATTGATCTGTGCAAGCGCTCGTTGAGCATCCCTGTGCTCAAACCGAACGAAGCCATGATCGAGGAGGCCATTCAACGCACCCAAAGGATCACTATCCTTGCGACCTTCAAACCAGCCATTACATCGATGACTGAGGAGTTTGAAAGCTATGCGCGGCAACTCGGCGTAGAGATTGAACTCGATACACGGGTCTGCCCTGAAGCGTTTGACGAACTGCGCATGGGAAACACAGATCGTCATGACGCTTTGATTGTTGATTCGGCTCGCGCGCCTACGAGCAGCGAACTGCTGTGTTTCGCGCAGTTTTCCATGACCAGCGCAGCGCAATTGGCAAGCCAAGCGAGCGGCCTTTCAGTGCTGACCACGCCAGATAGCGCAGTGTTGAAACTTCGTAACCTTTTGAACGCTTGATGCAGGTCGAAAAATCTCGGAGTAAGGCATGACCAGATTAAACGCACACATTGGATTCCAATTTACGGAATTGCCATTTCTAGAGCGGTTTGCTGCGGCCGCGAAATCAGGATTTCGAGCGGTCGAGTTCCCCTCGCCCTATGAATACGAAGCGACGCACATTGCGGAGCTTCTCAATGAGCATCAGCTGCAGATGGTGCAATTTGCCGCGCCATCAGGAGTAACAAAAGGCACCACTGGCATTTGTCGCTCAAAGCAGGATTTCCTGGCAGAAGTGAACCAAGCCGTTCAATACGCAAAGGTGCTCGACTGCAAAATGGTGCACCTGATGTCTGGTGTGTCGCTTGCTGAGCTTGGGGTGATTGCCGACAGCGGTATTTATCGACGTAACCTGCAGTACGCGGCCGAGTTCTTGTCTGGCGAAGGCATTGAACCCTTGATTGAAGTGATCAGCTCAACTGAGGTTCCGGGCTACCTGATGAGCCGCTTCGACTTTGCAGAGGAAATGCTTGAGGCCCTTCCCAACCTCGGCCTGATCTTGGACACCTACCACACGGAGCTTCTGGGCGAGGATTGTCTGCGAAAGCTAAATCAATGGTGGCCGCGCGTTAGTCATGTCCAAGTGGCCGACTTCCCGGGCCGGAATGAACCTGGTACTGGCAATGTCGATTTTCCAAAACTGCTCTCCATGCTTGAAGACCATGCCTATCAAGGCTGGGTGGGATGCGAGTATCGCCCTCGCGCCTCCACGTTCGACGGGCTCGAAGATCTATGGAGGATCATGAAACCCAACCCGCATGAACATGACCGTTGGTAAGAAATCGTTTCTTTTTGAAGAAATTGTACTGCGTTACCTTGCAAAACAATTTCGAGTGGAGTTTATTAGGGCCAGTAGCCCTTGAAGGTTGCACGCAATACTCCCCACAAAAAACACAAAAGGAGTTAACGCATGACCAAGAAGATCGCCTTTGTTACTGCTGGCATGGGAAACCTGGGCACAGCAGTTTGCCAGCGACTCGCCCGAGACGGATTTACCGTTGTCGCAGGATGCGGTCCCGATTCCCCATTGAAAGACACTTGGCTCGCTCAGCAAAAGGAGCTTGGCTTTAACTTCATCGCCTCTGAAGGAAGCGTTGCTGATTGGGACTCTTGCCGCCAAGCCTTTGAGCAGATCAAGAAAAATGTCGGGCCAGTCGATGTCCTGATCAACAACGCAGGCACCGCTCGCAACGTTGTCTTTCAGGAAATGCAGCCCAACGACTGGACAACCGTCATCGACACCAACCTCAACTCTCTGTTCAACGTAACCAAACAGGTTATCGATGGCATGACTGAAAGAGGCTGGGGACGGGTCATCAACATCTCTTCCGTCAACGCCCAGTTGGGCCAAGTGGGTCAGGTCAACTACTCCACCGCCAAGTCTGCAATCCGGGGTTTCACCCGTGCTCTGGCACGAGAAGTGGGATCCCGTGGCGTCACAGTGAATACCGTATCCCCTGGTTACATTGCCACTCCCAAACTCAAGTCTGTTACTACCGCCGACGTCATGGATCGCATAATCCAGGACATTCCGACTCGGCGCCTTGGAACGCCTGAGGAAATCGCCGCCGTATGTGCCTGGCTTGCCTCCGATGAGGCTGGGTATGCGAACGGTGCTGACTTCTCGCTAAATGGCGGTCTTCACATGAGTTGATACTCGTGTGAGACTCAGCGGCAACCCGCTGGATCAGACCAAAAATGCAGCGGGAACCTTGATGCGCTTTTTGCGCAGATCCCATAAAAACAATTGTACTTTACGTCAAGGTGATACAAATGCTCTCAATACTCGGCTACGGCATGATCGTGACCTTCATGGCACTGATCATGACCAAGCGGTTGTCACCGTTGGTAGCGATGACAATAGTCCCTATCGTATTCGCTCTGCTGGCGGGTTTTGGCCCGGACATGGGCGGCATGATGATCGAGGGTCTGAAAAAGGTAGCTCCAACCGCGGTCATGGTGATGTTCGCGATCCTCTACTTTGGCGTGATGTTCGATACCGGTCTGTTCGATCCGGTCATTCGTAAGTTCATCAAGCTGATCAATGGCGACCCGATGAAGGCCGTCGTGTTTGCAACACTGCTGGCAGGGATGGTATCGCTGGACGGCGACGGTTCCACAACGTACATGATTACCGTCACCGCGATGCTGCCTCTGTTCAAGCGCCTGCGACTCGAACCACTGTCACTCACCTGTGTAGTGATTCTTGCGGCGAGCGTCACCAATCTGTTGCCGTGGGGCGGTCCTCTGGCACGTGCTGCAGCGTCCTTGCAAGTCGATACTGCCGAACTGTTTATCCCGCTTATCCCGGTTATGGTGGTGGGCTTCCTGGGTGTTCTTGCACTGGCTTACTTCATCGGTATTCGCGAGCGTCAACGCTTGGGCACACTGCGCTTATCGCTGGGTGCTGCCGCCACCGTCTTTGAGGATGAGGCTGACGACGAAGGTCTGCCATCCATGTCAGACGAGAATGCCGAACTGCGTCGCCCAAAACTGTTCTGGCTGAACGCTGGCCTGACGATCGCCTTGATGGCCGGCCTGGTGGTGGAAATACTGCCACTGTCCATTTTGTTCATGGTCGCGTTCTCCATTGCGCTGGTGATCAACTACCCGCACATGAACGATCAGCGCCGTCGTATTTCCGCGCACGCTCCAACGGCTTTGAACCAGATCGCGATCTTCCTGGCAGCCGGCATCCTGGCAGGTATTCTGTCCGGTACGGGCATGGTCAATGCGATGTCAGCGAGCTTCCTGGCAATGTTACCGGCGACCTGGGGTCCGTACATGGCGCCAATCACCGCGTTGGCGAGTATTCCGGGCACCTTCTTCATGTCCAATGACGCCTTCTACTATGGTGTGCTGCCAGTGCTTGC
Organism: Pseudomonas sp. BF-B-30; assembly: GCF_019956305.1. Taxonomy (NCBI): domain Bacteria; kingdom Pseudomonadati; phylum Pseudomonadota; class Gammaproteobacteria; order Pseudomonadales; family Pseudomonadaceae; genus Pseudomonas; species Pseudomonas sp. BF-B-30. Next base: position 18,451 of record NZ_JAHBDG010000051.1, read on the forward strand.
CAAAGCTGCAGCGGCCTATGGCATCTCCGCGGCAGAAATTGGACGGGCTTCACTGGTGGGTCAACCGGTCCACTTGCTCAGCCCTCTCGTGGCCTCGACCTACCTGCTCTGTGGCTTGGCAGGTGTGGAATTCAGCGACCACCAGAAATACACAATGAAATGGGCGTTCGCGCTGAGCTTCCTGATCTTGCTCGCCTGCCTGCTGCTGGGATTGTTCCCTCTGGCAGTTGGTGTCTAAGGGAAAATCGAGAGCAAATAGCATCACCGCATCGAAACAATGAAAAATCCTGGAAACAGAAATGTTTTCGGGATTTTTTGTGTTCGCTCAATCAAGGATCACTTTGGTGCCCGAATGTTTAGCCAAAATGACATCGCCGCCGATATCGCCGCACCGATGATCCCTGAACAACGCCGTGAAATGATGCTGCGACAGTTGCGCAAGCATCATCTGATCGACAGGACGAATCGATCTTCGCCCCCCGTGTTGTCGTTGCAGGAGAGTTGCTCAAGCTTGAATCCGCACCGATCCAGGACTTTTCTGGAGCCGGCGTTCTCCCTGAAGGCATACGCAACCAGTTGCGCAAGTCCCCAACGTATCCGGGCCTCCTGGATCAGGTGCCTCAGCGCCCGTGTTGCCAGCCCCTGCCCGCACACGCGTTGATCGATCCGATAGCCGACTTCGGCAGAACCCGTCGATGAGTCGATGCTTTTCAGATTGGCTCGACCGACGATTCTCCGACTGGAATCCTCGATGACAAAGGGGTGCCAGGCGCCGATGGCGAAATCGGACAAATAGCTTTCGATATGATCGGCGACACCCTGCAACGAGTAAAAAGCAGGGGCGCGCGCATCGATATGGGATTCGAACCATTCACGGTTCTGGATTTCGAAAGCCAGCAACGCTTGAGCGTCAGTCATTTTCAGCTCGCGTACGCTAAATGATTCCATTCACCGCCTCTCCTGTGTCTTGTGCCGAATGGGCTCGAGTCTATCTCATACCTGAACAACCTGTTCGGGCCGAGCCTTCCCTTCGCGAGCCCGAGCGGCTTGCACAACACATATGGAAAATCGTATATTCGAATAACCATATGTATCGAGCCACGCCAATGCTCAATCCTGCTGCCGTATTCAAATGTCTGTCCGACGAAACCCGCGCCCGGGCCACTTTGCTCATCACTCGTGAAGGCGAGTTATGCGTGTGTGAGCTGGTCTGCGCCCTGGACGACAGTCAGCCCAAAGTTTCCCGCCACCTTGCCCAGCTTCGCGGCTGCGGCCTGCTTCTCGACCGTCGCCAGGGGCAGTGGGTGTATTACCGGCTCAATCCCGATCTGCCCGCGTGGGTTCGCGACGTTCTCGAGACAACCTTGCTGGCAAACGCCGACTGGCTTGCGGACGACAGCACTCGCCTTGCCGCGATGGGCGACCGTCCACTCAACACTTCCGCCTGCTGCTGACCCTTCACTCATCGAGACTCCGCATGTTTACTGCGTTTATCATTTTCCTGTTCACCATGGTGTTGGTCATCTGGCAACCCAAGGGCCTGGGCGTCGGTTGGAGCGCCTCCCTGGGAGCCATCCTGGCCCTGCTGGCAGGCGTCGTGACACTGGACGATATTCCACTGGTGTGGGCCATTGTCTGGAACGCCACCGCAACCTTCATCTCGCTCATCATCATCAGTCTGCTGCTCGATGAGGCCGGGTTTTTCCAGTGGGCGGCATTGCATGTGGCGCGCTGGGCCAAGGGTGACGGGCGGCGCCTGTTCGTTTTCACGATTCTGCTGGGGGCCGGCGTATCCGCGCTGTTTGCCAACGACGGTGCAGCCCTGATCCTGACCCCCATCGTTGTTTCAATACTGCTCGCACTGCGTTTTTCGCCAGCGTCTACCCTGGCGTTCGTCATGGCGGCCGGTTTCATTGCCGACACGGCGAGCCTGCCCCTGGTGGTGTCCAACCTCGTCAACATCGTTTCGGCCGACTACTTCGACCTGGGCTTCAGCGAGTACGCCGCCATCATGGTGCCGGTCAATTTCGTTGCCGTGGCGACCACGCTCGTGGTGCTGTACTGGTTTTTCCGGCGTGACATCCCCAGGCACTACTCTCTCGATGACGTGATGGACCCGCGACGCGCCGTGCGTGATCCCCTGACCTTCCGCGTCGGCTGGATTGTCCTGGCTCTGTTGCTGATCGGGCTGTTTGCACTGGAACCCTTGGGCATTCCCATCAGTGCCATTGCAGCGGTCTGTGCCGCGATGCTGTTCGCCGTGGCTGCACGTGGGCATGTGATTTCAACGCGACGGGTGCTGCGCGAGGCGCCCTGGCAGGTCGTGATCTTTTCGCTGGGCATGTACCTGGTGGTGTACGGGCTGAAAAACGCCGGACTGACCACCTACATGACCATGGCACTGAACCACATGGCCGAATTCGGCATCTGGGGCGCCGCGCTGGGCACTGGCCTGCTCACGGCGTTGCTGTCATCGGGCATGAACAACATGCCCACGGTGCTGGTGGGTGCCCTGTCGATTCAGGCCAGTGACGCCACCGGTGTGGTGCGTGAAGCCATGATCTACGCCAATGTCATCGGTTCTGACCTCGGTCCCAAAATCACCCCCATCGGCAGTCTTGCCACCTTGCTCTGGCTACATGTGCTGGAGCGCAAGGGCATCCGCATTACCTGGGGTTACTACTTCAAGGTCGGCGTGGTCCTGACGCTGCCGATTCTGTTCATCACCTTGTCTGCCCTGGCCCTGCGCCTGAGCGTTTAGCCCTGTGCGACTGCAAAGAGGAATCACCATGCGCGTTCTGTTTATGTGTACCGCCAATAGCTGTCGCAGCATCCTGTCCGAAGCCATGTTCAACCATCTCGCCCCGCAAGGTTTTGAGGCGATCAGTGCCGGCAGCTTCCCCAAGGGACAGGTGCTGCCCCGCAGCCTGAGCACGTTGCAAGAAGCCGGCATCGCCATCGACGGCTTGAGCAGCAAAGGCAATGAGGCTTTCGAAGGCAACCCGCCGGACATCGTCATCACGGTCTGCGACAAGGCCGCTGGTGAGGCGTGCCCCGTGTACTTCGGGCCGGCGCTGAAAGCTCACTGGGGCCTGGAAGACCCATCGGACATAAAGGGGGATGACGCGACGGTATCGGCGGCGTTCCACTCGACCCTGGCGCGCATCGAAACGCGCTGCCGGGCATTCCTCGACCTGCCTTTTGCACAACTCGACCGCGATGCGCTGAAGCGGGAACTCGACCGCATCGGCACGCTATGACCGGAGCCCCCATGACTCATCCCCTGCCCAATCTCGACACATCACTGACCCAGCCCATCGACAGTGGGCGCGACGACCAGCACAAACCGCGCATCCTGTTGCTATACGGTTCGACTCGTGCGCGGTCGTTCAGTCGCCTGCTGGTCGAGGAAGCAGCCCGGTTGCTCGAACACTTCGGTGCCGAGACACGGATCTTCAACCCATCAGGCCTGCCGCTACCGGACGATGCGCCCTCCGATCACCCGAAAGTCCAGGAGCTGCTCGAACTGATGCAATGGTCCGAAGGACAGGTCTGGTGCTCGCCGGAGCGCCACGGCTCCATGTCTGCGGTGTTCAAGGCGCAAATCGACTGGGTGCCGTTGGCGTTGGGGGCCGTTCGCCCAACCCAAGGGAAAACCCTCGCGGTCATGCAAGTCTGCGGCGGTTCCCAGTCCTTCAATGTGGTGAATCAGCTTCGTGTGCTGGGGCGCTGGATGCGCATGTTCACCATCCCCAATCAATCCTCCGTGCCAAAGGCTTTTCTGGAGTTTGACAACACCAATCGCATGAAACCCTCGTCGCTGTACGACAGGGTGGTGGACGTCATGGAGGAACTGGTGAAATTTACCCTGCTGCTACGGGATCGCCCCGATCTGGTTGACCGCTACTCGGAACGCAAAGAGTCCGCGCAGGAACTGAGTCAGCGCGTGAATCAGCGGTCGATCTGATTGTAGAAATGTTCGCCTTGGCTCGATAGCCGAAACAAAGTCGCAAACCCCACGATGCTTCGGGGTTTGCGACTCTTTGCCGATTCGTCCCTCAAGCTCCCGGGACGTTTTCTACGGTATGCCTGCCGTGTTCATTGCCGAACGTGCAGGTCTAGTTCTCTACCTCAACCGCGTCGAAATCCGGTTCGTCCGGGGCATCCGGGGCGTCCGCCATATCCTCTCGGACATCTTTCGCCTCAACTTTGGCAGCTTCTCTGGCTGCGTTCGCCTCGGCTTTGGCGGCGTCCCTGGCTGCATCCGCGGTAGCCCGGGCAGCATCCCTGGCGGCATCCGCTTCAGCCTTGGCGGCGTCCCTCGCTGCATCTGCAGTGGCCCGGGCAGCGTCTCTGGCTGCATCCGCTTCTGCGCGCGGAACGCCAGCCGCTCTTGCGGCATCCCGGGCGGCATCTGCTTCAGCCCTGGCGGCATCCCGTGCGGCATCGGCAGTGGCTTTTGCCGCATCACGGGCTGCATCCGCAGTCGCTCTGGCCGTGTCCCGGGCTGCATTGGCATCAGCTCTGGCAGCGTCCCTGGCTGCATCGGCGGCATCGTTGTCATGGGCATTGCCCGGGCCTTTGTTCCCGGCTACACCACCATGGTCAGCGTCGCCGCGCCCCGGACCACCATGACCGTCACCGTCATGGCCTGCAGCACCATGATCGCCACCCTCTCCTCCATGGCCGCCGGCACCGTGACCGCCACCACCGGAGCCACCGCCACCGCCACCGCCGTGACCTCCACCGCCCCCACCGCTGCCGCCATCCTTG
>NZ_JAHBDG010000052.1:0-17766 GCF_019956305.1 Pseudomonas sp. BF-B-30
GAATTTCACCATCGGTGAAACCACCTACGCCGCTGGCAGCACCGCAACCATCGCCAACGTCGGCAGCCTGGTGATCGGCGCCAACGGCGCTTATACCTTCACGCCTGCCGAAAATTACAACGGCAGCGTGCCGACGGTGAGCTACACCGTCACCGACGGCTCGGGCAGCAACGTCACTTCGACCCTGAACATCAGCGTCACGCCGGTCGATGACAGTTTCACCGACCTCAGCGAAAGCGTGAGCACCGCCGAAGACACCGCCGTCACCGGCAGCGTCCTCACCGGTACTTCGAGCGTCGACGGTCCGGTCAGCGTGGTTAATTTCACCATCGACGGTGTTGCTGGCACTTTCACCGCCGGCCAGACCGCGACCATTGCCAATGTCGGCACCCTGGTGATCGGCGCCAACGGCGCCTATACCTTTACGCCGGCCGAAAATTACAACGGCAGCATGCCAACCGTCAGCTACACCGTCACCGACGGTTCCGGCAGCAACGTCACCTCGACCCTGACCATCAGCGTCACCCCGGTCGATGACAGCTTCAGCGACCTCAGCGAAAGCGTAACCACCGCCGAAGACACCGCCGTCACCGGCAGCGTCCTCACTGGCACCTCGAGCGTCGACGGGCCAGTCAGCGTGGTGAACTTCACCATCGGTGAAACCACCTACGCCGCCGGCAGCACGGCGACCATCGCCAACGTCGGCACCCTGGTCATCGGTGCCAACGGCGCCTATACCTTCACCCCGGCCGCCAACTACAACGGTAGCGTGCCAACCGTGAGCTACACCGTCACCGACGGCTCCGGCAGCAATGTCACCTCGACCCTGACCATCAGCGTCACCCCGGTCGATGACAGCTTCAGCGACCTCAGTGAAACCGTGACTACCAACGAAGACACCGCCGTCACCGGCAGTGTGTTGACCGGCACCTCGAGCGTTGACGGTCCGGTCAGCGTGGTTAACTTCACCGTCGACGGTGTTGCTGGCACTTTCACCGCCGGCCAGACCGCGACCATCACCAACGTCGGCACCCTGGTGATCGCTGCGAACGGGGCTTACACCTTCACCCCGGCCGCCAACTACAACGGCAGCGTGCCAACCGTGAGCTACACCGTCACCGACGGCTCCGGCAGCAATGTCACCTCGACCCTGACCATCAGCGTCACCCCGGTCGATGACCCGAGCGTTCTGATCGCAGATACCAAGACCGTCGATGAAGACCACGTTGCAATCGGCAATGTGCTTGGCAATGACATCGATGTCGATAACGCCCTGAGTGTCGCGACATTCGCCATACAAGGCGTCCCTGGCTCCTTTACTGCGGGTCAAGTCGCGACTATCAGCGGCGTAGGTACTGTGACTATCGCCACCAACGGCGATTACAGTTTCACCCCTGCCGCAAACTGGAACGGCACCGTTCCACAGATCAGCTACACAACCAATACCAATTCCACCAGCACGCTGGATATTACGGTCAACTCGGTCAACGACGCTCCGACCGTTAATTCCACCTCGGCCAGCGGTGATGAAGATCATGTGATCGCCGTGCAGCTCGGCGGAAATGACATTGACGGCAGCGTCAACCACTTCACCCTGACCAGCCTGCCGGCCAATGGCAGTTTTTACGCAGACGCGGCCGGGACCATTGCGTTGACCACCAGCAGCGTGATCGCCGCAACCGCTAATGGCGCAACGGTTTACTTCAAACCCACCGGCGACTGGAGTGGCACCACCAGCTTCACCTACAGTGCGACCGACAACGGGGGCATGCCTTCTGCTACTTCGGCGACCGGCACCATCGTCGTCGCGCCAGTGACCGATACCCCGAGCCTGTCACTGACCGGTGGCGGTATGGTTGCCTCAACCGACTTCCAGGAAGTCGCGGTGAACGGTTCGAATACCAACGTCGATGTCAGCAAGCTTGGCAACGGCGTCTGGCACACGGACAACCAAGGAGGTATGGTCGAAATCGGCAAGGCCAGCGTTTACGGTGCCGGCGGCAATAGCCAGGTCATCGAACTTGAGCGCAATGCCGGTGATGCGAGCAACCTCTACACCACTATCGATGCGAAGTCCGGCACCACCTATAACGTGTCGTTCGACTATGCACCGCGTGCCGGCGTAGATAATTCGCTTATCAACGTGTACTGGGGCGGCAAGCTCATTGGCACCCTGAACACCTCGACCACGGGCATGCAGCACTACAGCTTCGACGTTCCGGTCATTGCCGATGGCAACCAGAATCTCGAATTCCGCGCCGGGGACAGCAACAGCCTGGGCGGCGTGCTGGACAACATCAATGTCACTCAGGTGCTCAACTCTGGCCTTGAAGACAACGCGATCCTGTTGTCCACCATCCAGGCCCACACCAATGACGCCGACGGTTCGGAAACGCTCACTCTCACACTGAGTGGCTTGCCGGCGGGCTCCATACTCACCGATGGCAACCATACCTTCAATGCTGCCGACGGCTCGACGTCGGTGGACATTACGGGTTGGAACCTGTCCACGCTCAAGCTGACACCGCCGACGAACTTCAATGGCGACATTCCCCTGACCGTTACGGCCACCGCCAAAGACGGCGACGCCCCAAGTGCGAGCACCTCGCTGCCACTGGTGGTGCACGTTGCTGCCGTCGATGACGCAAGCGTGCTGCAGACGGACAAGATCACCGTCGAAGAAGATCACAACGCGATCGGCAACGTGCTGACCAACGACCACGATGTCGATAATGTCCTGAGCGTCGCAAGCTTCAGCGTGAACGGGGTCAACGGCAGTTTCACGGCGGGCCAGACCGCAACCATCACTGGTGTCGGTACGCTAATCATCGCCAGCAACGGCGACTACACCTTCAAGCCGGCTGCCGACTGGAATGGCAACGTTCCACAGGTGACGTACACCACCAATACTGGCTCAAGCAGTACGCTGAACATCAGCGTCACGCCGGTCAACGACAACGTTACCGACGCCAACGAAACCGTCTCGACCCTGGAAGATACCGCCTTGACCGGCAGTGTCCTCACCGGCACGAGCAGCGTTGACGGCCCGGTCAGCGTGGTTAACTTCACCATCGGTGAAACCACCTACGCCGCCGGCAGCACGGCGACCATCGCCAACGTCGGCACCCTGGTCATCGGCGCCAACGGCGCCTACACCTTTACCCCGGCCGCCAACTACAACGGCACGGTGCCAACCGTCACCTACACCGTCACCGACGGTTCCGGCACAGACGACACTTCGACCCTGAACATCAGCGTTACGCCGGTCAACGACAACTTCACCGACGCCAGCGAAACAGTCTCGACCCTGGAAGACACCGCCTTGACCGGCAGTGTGCTCACTGACACGAGTAGCGTTGACGGCCCGGTCAGCGTGGTCAACTTCACCATCGGTGCAACCACTTACACCGCCGGCAGCACGGCGACCATCGCCAATGTCGGCACCCTGGTGATCGCGGCGAACGGGGCTTACACCTTCACCCCGGCCGCCAACTACAACGGCACGGTGCCGACTGTCACCTACACCGTCACCGACGGTTCGGGACCGAACGACACCTCGACCCTGAACATCAGCGTCACGCCGGTCGATGACAGCTTCACCGACGTCAACGAAACGGTATCGACCTTGGAAGATACTGCCCTCACCGGCAGTGTCCTCACCGGCACGAGCAGCGTCGACGGGCCAGTCAGCGTGGTTAACTTCACCATCGGTGAAACCACCTACGCCGCTGGCACCACGGCGACCATCGCCAACGTCGGCACCCTGGTGATCGGCGCCAACGGCGCCTACACCTTCACCCCGGCCGCCAACTACAACGGCGCGGTGCCAACCGTCACCTACACCGTCACCGACGGTTCGGGACCGAACGACACCTCGACCCTGAACATCAGCGTCACGCCGGTCGACGACAGCTTCACCGACGCCAGCGAAACGGTCTCCACCCTGGAAGACACGGCCCTCACCGGCAGCGTCCTCAGCGGCACGAGCAGCGTCGACGGGCCGGTCAGCGTGGTCAACTTCACCATCGACGGTGTTACTGGCACTTTCATCGCCGGCCAGACCGCGACCATCGCCAACGTCGGCACCCTGGTGATCGGCGCCAACGGTGCCTACACCTTCACCCCGGCAGCCAACTACAACGGCACGGTGCCGACCGTCACCTACACCGTCACCGACGGTTCGGGACCGAACGACACCTCGACCCTGAATATCAGCGTCACGCCGGTCAACGACAACTTCGCCGACGCCAACGAAACCGTCTCGACCCTGGAAGACACTGCCCTCACCGGCAGCGTCCTCACCGGCACGAGCAGCGTCGACGGCCCGGTCAGCGTGGTCAACTTCACCATCGACGGTGTTACTGGCACTTTCATCGCCGGCCAGAGCGCGACCATCGCCAACGTCGGCAGCCTGGTAATCGCAGCAAACGGGGCTTACACCTTCACCCCGGCCGCCAACTACAACGGCGCGGTGCCAACCGTCACCTACACCGTAACCGACGGCTTGGGACCCAACGTCACCTCGACCCTGAACATCAGCGTCACGCCAGTCGATGACCCGAGTGTGCTGGCTGCTGACCTCGAAACCACCCTTGAGGACAAGATCGCCGCCGGTAACGTTCTGACCAATGACCGCGATGTGGACAACGTTCTCAGCGTGACCAAGTTCACTATTGGTGGCATCGAGTACACCGCGGGGGGCACTGCCACCATCGCAAACGTGGGCAGGCTGACTCTCGGTGCCAACGGTGACTACAGCTTTACCCCTGCCGACAATTGGAGTGGCAAGGTTCCGACTGTGACCTACACCACCAATACCGGTTCAAGCACCACGCTGGACATCAGTGTGACCGCGGTCGCGGATACACCGATCGTGACCGCCACCACGTCTCAGGTGGCCGAGAACAGCAGCATCGCGTTGGGCTTGAAGGTAACGTCAGTGGACACTGATGGCTCTGAAACCCAGACCATTACCTCGATCGGCGGCATCCCGGCAGGTGCGACCCTGACCGATGGCACGCACACCTTTACCGGCACAACCGGTAACGGCGTCGTCAACCTCAGCGGGTGGGATGTAAGCAAGTTGAGCTACACCCCGGCACCGTACGCCACCGGCACCAACACGCTGACCGTGACGGCAGTCTCGACCGAGAGCCAGGGTGATTCGGCCAGCAATACGACGCAAATTCCGATCACGATCAATCCAGCGGTCTATAACCCGATCACTGCCACCGCAGATAATGACAATGTCACCGGCACCGATGCCAATGACATCGTGGTAGCGGATATCGGTGGGCTGACGGTCGTACCGGGTCAGAACTACAATATCGCCTTCATGGTCGACAGCTCCGGCAGTATGAGTTCCTCGTCGATCAACTCGGCCAAGAACTCGCTGACGTCGGTGTTCAACACCCTCAAGCAAAGCCTGGGCAGCAACTCGGGTACAGTGAACATCTTCCTGGTGGACTTCGACACCCAGGTCAACAAGTCGGTATCGGTGAACCTCAAAGACCCGAATGCGCTGACTCAGTTGAAGGCGACTCTGGACTCGATGTCATCCGGCGGCGGCACCAACTACGAGGACGTGTTCAAAACCACGGCCAACTGGTTCCAGAGTGCGGACGTCGTGGCCAACACGGGGGCGAAGAACCTCACGTATTTCATTACTGACGGCAAGCCAACTTACTACCAAAGCGGCGAGTCGACCAACCCGACCCTGTATGGCAGCACAACACTCGATAGCCTGATCACCACCAGCAACTATCAGCCGGGCACAGCGATCAGCCTGTTCCCCGACAGCACGCACCAGATCGACATTACCGCCTCGGGCTATGTGACCGTCTGGACCAAGAGCAGCAACGGCAACAACGGCAATGGCAATGGCAATGGCAACGGAGGTAGCTGGTCATACAAGGACTTCGGGTATCTGCGTGCCCAGGGTGACGGAACCTACGAATTTTCGAGTCGTGACGGCGACGGCAGTAGCACCGACTGGGACACCACCAGCAACTCAACCGGCAGCTTTACGTTGCTGAGCAACCTGTCGAATGTCGAGGCCATTGGCCTCAACAGCGGAGTGAGCCTCAACGACCTGAAGCCGTACGACTCGAATCAATCGCCACAAACCAACATTGATCCGAAGGACCTGGCCAACTCGATCATCGGCCACACCGAAGCGACGATGCCGGGTCACGACACCGTCAGCGGTGGCGACGGCAACGACCTTCTGTTCGGCGATCTGGTGAGCTTCAACGGCATTGCCGGCGAGGGTTACCAGGCAATGCAAGCCTTCGTGGCGCAGCAATCCGGTGTGGACGTCAGCAACGTCACCACCAGCAATGTGCACCAGTACATCACCGAGCATTACAACGCGTTCGATGTGTCCGGTGCCCATGACGGCAACGACACCCTGCTGGGCGGGGCGGGCAATGACATCCTGTTCGGTTCGGGCGGTAGCGACACCCTCGACGGAGGCAAGGGCAATGACATCCTGCTCGGAGGTACCGGCAACGACACGCTGATGGGCGGACAGGGCAACGACATCCTGATCGGTGGTTCCGGTGGTGACACCTTCGTCTGGAAAGCGGGCGACACCGGCAACGACGTGATCAAGGACTTCAAGGCCAGCGAAGGTGACCGGATCGACCTGCGCGATCTGTTGCAGGGTGAAACCGGCAGCACCATCGACAACTTCCTGAAGATCTCCACGGTCGATGGCGTGTCGTCGCTGCAAGTCAGCACAACCGGCCAGTTCAACTCGGGCAATGCGGCCGCCGCCACACCGGACGTGACGATCAAACTGGAAGGCAACAACTGGTCGAGCGCCAACCTGCACAACCTGATTGCCGGTAGCGACCCGACCATCAAGATCGATCACAACAACAGCTGATGCACGAAAACGGCCGTCCTTAGGGGGCGGCCGTCATGTTTGCGTCCACTGCCCGGTGACGATTTCGTCGCCGCGCCACATACTGGCGCGCAGTTGACCTATGCTGCTGACAGCACGACGCTGGTTCAATTCTGAGGGATGCTCAATGTTTTACGTGCAACGCGATGCGCAGGGCCTGTTGGTACGCGTGGAACCCGCCGCCTACGCCGAGGCCACGGAAACGCTGGCGGCCGACAATCATGAAATCCTGGCCTGGTTTGCCAACGCGGCTGTGGAAAACAGCCTCAAACAGCTCAAGCAGAGCGACTTTGAAATGATTCGGGTACTCGATGACCTGATTCAGGTGCTGACCCAAAAAGGCGTGATCCGTGTCACCGACCTGCCACCGGCGGCCCAGGCCAAACTGATGGACCGGACCCAGGCGCGTGAGGCGTTGGGTGGGTTGAGTCAGTTGATCGATGAGAATGAAAGCGGGTTGATCTGATCATCGATCTTCAGTGACTGTTCCAGCCGTCGTCGCGGGCTTGCCCGCGATGAAGGCGTCACTGACAACCCGACGCCAAGAGTTACTTCCAGGGCTTGGGCTCGCCGAACAGCTGGCCCTGCACACCATATAGCCCCATCTCGCGAATCACCGACAATTCCCCTTCTGTCTCGACCCGCTCGGCAATCAGGGGCAAGTCAATGCTGTGCGCCGCTCGCTGGATCGCCTCGATGAACAGGCGTTTGTCACTCTCCAGATCAATCGACCGAATGTAGCTGCCATCGATTTTCAGGTACGCCAGACCCAGCCGGGCCAGGTTGCCGATCATGCTGAAGCGGCCACCGAAACGTTGCAGGCTCAGGGAGAACCCCAGTTCGCGCAGACGCCGGGTCAGTTGCTCCAGCACTGCCTGATCAGGCAGTTGCTCTTCGCCAATTTCCAGGGTCAGACGCGGGCCGAGGTTGGAATGCGAGCGCAGTATCTCGAGGATTTTGTTTTGCGCCTGCGGATCGGCCAGGGTAGCCGACGACAGGTTCAGCGCCAGCGATTCCTCATGCCCGCTCATTTGCTCCAATACCCGCTCGAGCATCAGCCGATCCAGACGTGCAGTCCAGCCGAAGCGCTCCAGCCAAGGCAGAAAACGCCCGGCGGGGATGGTCTGGCCGTGTTCGTCGAGCAGCCGCGACAACACTTTGTAGTGCAACACCAGTTGCGTGTCCTGGGCGGCCACTACCGGTTGGAAATACAGCTCGAAACGTTGCTGTGTCAGCGCCTGGTCGAGCATGAGGTGCCAGGCGTGGTGATCGTCGCCGACACTGGCCGCAAGGCTGTGTTCGATACAGGCCCAGTTTTGCTCGCCCTGGCCTTCGGCCTGGGCCAGTGCCTGATCGCCGAGGCTAAGCACGGCTTGCGGCGAGTCGCCGTGAGCAAAAGGCGCCAGGCCGATAGAGGCTACGGCAGCCACATCGGTGGCGCCGGTAGCGTGAAGACTGGCCAAGGCGCTGTCGAGGTTCTGTGCCAATTGCAGCGCTTCTGTGCGCACCAGTCCCGGTGCCAGTACGGCAAATTCGCCACCACGGATACGGGTGACCAGGTTTTGGGTTTCCGGGTATTTGGCGCACTCGCGGGACAATTGCTCGCCGACGGCCTTGAGCACTTCATCGGTGCGCTGACCACCAAGGCGCTGGTTGAGACCGGCCAGATCCTTGACCCGCAACAACAGCAGGTAACCGGAACTGGCCTGCTCCGGGTTGCTTACCCGCGCATTCAATTGCATCTCGAAATAACGCCGGTTGGCCAACCCGGTCAACGAGTCCTGATAGGACTCGACCCGAAGTTTTTCACTGCGTTCGGCCTGCTCCTGGAAGAGTGCCTTGAGCTTCTCGACCATCTGGTTCATGGCCTGCACTACCCGGCGAAGTTCGGGGGTGCGCGGCAGTTCTGGCAGACTGAGGAATTCCCGCCGGGCGATGGCGTGGGATTGCTTGACCATGTAATCCAGCGGTTTCAATTGCTGACGCAGCAACAATGCGCCAAGTACCGCACTGACCGCGCCACATAGCAGCAACCAGCCCAGGCTGCCCAAAGCGCTTTGCCATAACTTGGCCAGCGCGAACATTGGGTGGCTGACCACCTCGACCCGGGCAGCCTGCTCCCAGCCACGGCTGACGATCGCATCACCACCGGCGGGCTCCAGGCCGATCAGTTTGACGAACCAGTCCGGAACATTGTTGATCGCCGGAATGCCCGTGCGCTCGACCAGGGGCTGATTGGTTTTCACATCGACCACGCGGATGCTCGCGTAGTAACCGCTGTCGAAAATCGAGCTGACCAGCAACTCGACCATCGCCGGGTCGTCGATGTTCGGTGTCAGGGACAGCGCCAGCGCCGTCGCGGCGTCCTGGGCATGGGAGCGCAACTGGTTGACGTACTGAGTACGCGAGCTCTCCAGGCTGACCATGAAACTACCGGTGAAGGCGACCACCAGGAACAGACAGATAGCAATCAACAGCTGTTTGAACAAAGACATCTGAGCACGTGCTCCTAGTTAGTCGTCTCGACCGGGAATCCTTCGGCCTGCATTTTTTTCAACACATCCTGCCAACGCGAAAGGCGTTTGGTATCGCCGACCTTTTTATTGCCCTTGGCACCCGGCAACCACATCCCTTCCGCATTGAAAGAGTAGACCGGCAGCAAATCCTTTCGCTGGCTGGCCGGCTTGATTGCATCAATCAGGCTGTCGAGCACCAGGGGCTCGGCCTCCGGACTCGAGTAGTAGGTCAGCACCATGTGCGCACGGTTCTGGGTCAGTGCCTTGACATAGGTGATACGCAGCTTTTCACTGGCTACACCGAGGTGTCGCAGGCTGAAGTACTTGGCAATAGCGTAGTCTTCACAGTCGCCGGCGCCTTTCCAGAGGGCTTCGATCGGGGTTTCCCAGTAGTCGACTTCATGCCACAGATCCATGTCTTCGACGTATCGCAGCTGTTTGTTGAAGAAGCGATTGACCACATTGAGTTGTTCCAGCTCGCCGATCTGCTTCTGGCTGGTCAACAAGTATTGCCAATCATTAATGCGCTGCTGACCTTCTCCCAAAGGTCCGTACAATGCCTGCGCTCGCCGGCTGATCAGGGAAAAATCCCAATCGGCGCTCAAGCTGCCCAGCATCACGCCAGTCAGCAGCAATGCGCTGCACAGCCAGCGTAAAACCCGGGGGATCGTTAAACTTGCCACCAATGCGAGGCATCCTGGATAGGCAGGAGGGAGTCGTTCGAATGGTGAAGGTTAGCCCGGGAAAAGACAATGGCACTGTGAGATCACTGGCGGCGCGCTAAACTGGAAGAAAGGCACTCCAGAGCTTGTTTGACAAGCAGTCAGCCAGTCACTAGTGTCATTTGGATCCAAAAATATTCCATCAATCAGGGTGCGTTTAGTGACACAAAAGCCCAACCCTCTCAGCAGTATCAAGGTCAACGGGCCGATTCCTGCACACATGGCACGCTCGGTGATCGAAGAAACCCTGCGCGCGGCCATACTCGACGGGCGCATTCCTTGCGGTGCGGCCTTGCGACAGCAAGACCTCGCCGACCTGTTCGGCGTCAGCCGCATGCCTGTACGCGAAGCCTTGCGCCAACTCGAAGCACAATCGTTGCTCAATGTGGTTGCCCATAAGGGCGCCGTGGTCGCGCCGCTGGTACAGGGCGATGCCGTGGAAACCTATGCGCTGCGCATCCTGCTGGAATCCGAAGCCCTGCGTCTCTCGGTACCACTGCTCCAGGACGAAGATCTCGAACAGGCTGCCCGCTACATCGATGCACTGGAAACGGAAAGCGACTACACCGAAATCGGTCGGCTCAATCGCCTGTTCCACATGACGCTTTACACCCGGGCGCCGAATCGCCGGCTGTTGAAACTGGTCGAAGACGGCCTGAACGAAGAAGAACGGTTCCTGCGTTTCAACCTGGAAGCCATGGGCCTGGGCAAACTCTCCCAGGATGACCACAAGGCACTGTTGCAGGCAGCCGAAGCCCGGGACGTCGAACACTCCGTGCAGCTGCTCGAGCATCACCTGAACCGAGCGGTCGAGGTCATTACGCGCTACCTCAACAGCCCTGAAGTCCAAGCCAGGAACAGGTCGAAGTAGCCCGCGGCGGCAAGCCCGGGGAATGTACCGAAGGGTTTTCCTCGCTTGCCGCGCATTCCCCCCCAAATGCTCCGCGAATGATTTGATTACAAATCCCCCGCCCCCATACCACACCACCCTTGCGGCGCCATACCGCGCCCCAACGCCCCGCCGCCTTAAAACCCGACCATTGCAACGTTTGCGTGATGCCTCAGTAATGGCGGCCACCTCGATTTACGCCCACTCTGGATAACCAGGACAAAAAACGGGTGACGCTCCGTGCGAATGGAGCAGTCTCTGCCCCCAGAAGCGAAGGAAGGAGCCTCATCACGGGAACGGAAGGATCGGTATCACTCGCGACCCACTTCCACCCCCTCAGACACCCACAACGACGCCCGTAAAAAGTTACTTCGAGTGAGGCATTCACTCTTTATTTAATTCTGACTTACATAAGCCGGAAGGAGTAACTACGCCAAAATAAAACCAATATAAGAAGTTTTATTGGAACTTTTCATCTTCGAAAAAGTTGAATATTGAAATAACAACAAAACAACTTGATCAAGACTTTATATGTGTATTAGTTTTTCTTCTCCGCCAGCCACAAACGGCAGTAACGCCTCAGCTACTCGGCATCAATAGCACTGAAAAAGATCAATACGTTTGAGGTACCCGTTCGCCAGGAGAAAACTTCCAGCGAACTTCAGTGCTTGATTACTTCTCACCCCGGATCATTTACAGGCTCATCCATGAAACCAACTAAAGAACGTCTGCTTCAAAAAAAATCAGAACTTAGCGAGCACCCGATCTTCTCTGAAATACATTCGCTGCCGGTCCTGCGACGCTTCATGGAAACCCACGTGTTTGCCGTATGGGACTTCATGTCGCTGACCAAGCGTCTGCAACAGGAATTGACCTGCGTGCGACTGCCCTGGCTGCCACCGCAGGATCCCCAGGCCGCGCGGTTGATCAACGAGATCGTACTGGGTGAGGAGTCGGATGATCGTCCGGCCCGGGGTCATTACAGCCACTTCGAGTTGTACCTGGATGCAATGCGCGAGGTCGGCGCCTGTACCGTTGCCATCGAACGCTTCGTGGCCCTGCAGCAAGAGGGTGTGAGCTACGACGTGGCATTGCAGAGCATCAAGGTCGATCCGGCGGCCGCGGATTTCGTTCGCCATACGCTACACACCGCACTGCATGCACCGGGTCACAGTGTGGCGGCGGCGTTTCTGCACGGTCGCGAGAGCGTTATCCCGCAGATGTTCCAGCGCATCCTCGACGATTGGGGCATCGGTATCGAACAGGCACCGACTTTCCGGTACTACCTCGAACGGCACATTGAGGTCGATTCCGAGGACCACGGCCCGGCAGCGGAAAAGCTCCTGTCGCGACTGGTCGATAGCGACCCGCAACGGCAGGAAGATGTATACGCCAGCGCCATCGCAGCCGTGGAAAGTCGTATCGCCCTGTGGGACGGGTTGCGCCTGAGCATGAACGCATCCGTCACGGAGGTGAGCGCATGAACGCCGCAGACTACCAATCCTTCGCTGATGCCTGGGAGAGCCGCGCGACCATCCGCACCCGCCCGCGCCGTGTGCTGGAAAACGACGACAAACTGATCTACCCGTTGAGCCGCCAACCGCTGGTGCTGAGCGAAACCTTTGTGCGCCAATGCCCGGAACAGCGCGACTTCGCCCTGGTGCAGACCCTCTACAAGTTCATCAACGATGTGGTGATCTTCGAAACCGAGATCGTCGACAAAACCGCCCGCAGCATCGCCAAGAATCGCTTCGCGGTCGAGTTCCCGTTCGCCTGCCGCTACGACGCCATGACTGTCGTGGTGGACGAGGATTATCACGCACTGGTGGCGATGGATTTCATGCAACAGACCATCGCGTTGACCGGCATCACCCCCATTGAATTGCCGGATGAAATCGAACTGAGCCGAGCAATACCGGCGGCCGTGGCGCTCGCACCGGAGCACCTGCGTAGCGCTGTAGAACTGATCTGCGTGGCCATCGCCGAAAACACGGTGACCGGTGATGTCGCCGCATTTGCCAAGGACGACACGGTCAAGCAATCGATCAAGGGCCTGATGGCCGATCACTTGCTGGACGAGGGGCGTCACTCCGGTTTTTGGGCGCGGCTGGTACGCATCTACTGGCATGCCGCAAGTGCAGACGACCGCCAGTGCATCGCCCAGATCTTGCCGGTGTTCATTGCTCATTACCTGACCAACGACATCCAGAAATCCTTCGACTTCTGCCTGATCGACGCACTGCAGATCAACGACTCGGCGCGCCACGCCCTCAGGAACGAAGTATCGGCACTGGCCTTCCCGATAAGTCGCCATCACCCGCTGGTGGCCAACATTGTGCGGTTTTTCCACAGCAGTTCGTTGCTCGATTCGCCGTGCGTACAAACCGCCCTCAGCGACTACCTGGTTTGACGAGGAGCCCATCATGAGACGTCTCGACATCTTGCTCATTGGACAAAGCCAGGCACTGACCGAGCTGGCATTGGAACTCGAACAACACGGTCACTCACTGACGCGGATGTTCGCACTCGACGAAATGTCGGGGCCTGCGGATCTACTGATCGTCGATGGCACGTCACCTCCGTTCACCAGTCAGGCGCAACGACTGACATTGCAATTGGGCCTTGGCCTGCCGCAGGCGTCCGGCCTGCCTTCGCTGGACCTGTTGTGCTGCAATGGTTCAACGCTGCTGACCCGTGTACCCATCGCCGATGAACCGTCGGGTAACGGCCAGGCGTTGAGTAGGCAGGCCATGACAGCACTGGTTGACCACGTGGCGCTGCTGGTCAGTCGCTACTCGCGCGATGCCGACTATTTTCGGCTCGCCGAACCCGCCGAACCTGTTCGCTTCGAGCGCATCGAGAGTTTGCGGTTCCTTGATAGCCTCGCGTTCGTGCATCGCCTCAATACCACCGCCGACCCACGACTGCAGCAACTTGCGCAAACGCCGATGATCGAAAGGCTGGAGCAACAGTGCATCCAGAATGCTGACCGTCCGGCCTTGAGCATCGATGGCACCACCCTCGACTATCGCCAGTTGCACGCCCACAGCCGCGCCATCCAGCAACGCCTGCGACCGCTGCTGGAGCAGCATCAAGGCCCGATAGTCATCGGGATCTGCCTGCCCAAATGCAGCGCGCTGTATGCGGGAATCCTGGCGATCCTGGGCAGCGGCGCGGTGTACTTGCCGCTGGAGCCGAGCCATCCGTTGCAACGTCAGCAGTACATCCTGTCGAATGCCGGGGCGGTGTTGTTGCTGCATGACGGCGAGCACCCCCTGGCGAACGAGATGCCAGGGCTGAACATCAGCAGCATCGACGCCCATGCAGCAGATCTCTCTCAACCGTTGATGCGCCAACGCCCCGACCTCGATACGCCATGCATGGCCCTCTACACCTCGGGCACCACCGGCCATCCGAAGGGCGTGCTGCTCAGCCAGGCCAACCTCGCGCACTTCACCCACTGGTACGCCGACTATGTTCAGCTGACCAGCCAGAGCCGGGTGCTGCAGTTTTCTTCGTTGAGTTTCGACTCATCGCTGATCGACATCTTCCCCACCCT
Source organism: Pseudomonas sp. BF-B-30 (assembly GCF_019956305.1). Taxonomy (NCBI): domain Bacteria; kingdom Pseudomonadati; phylum Pseudomonadota; class Gammaproteobacteria; order Pseudomonadales; family Pseudomonadaceae; genus Pseudomonas; species Pseudomonas sp. BF-B-30. Next base: position 14,594 of record NZ_JAHBDG010000052.1, read on the forward strand.
GTTGCAAGGCGCCGAGCTGATCGTGCCCGACGAGGACCAACGCCGCGATCCCCTGCAACTGGTGGAACTGATCCGTCATCGGCAACTGAGCCACGCCTTTTTGCCGCCGGCCTTGTTGAGCATCCTGCCGCTGGAGCAATTGCAGCGCCTGGACCATGTGATGACCGGCGGCGATGTCTGCGAACCGTGGGTCATCGAGCAACTGAGCCGTCAGGGCAAGCTCTACAACCTCTACGGGCCCACCGAGGCCACGGTGCTGATTACCGCGCGCAAACTCCAGCCAGGCGACCACAACCGGTCGCTGGGCGCTCCAATCGCCAATAGCCAGGTGTTGATTCTCGATGACGATTTTCAACCGGTGGCCGAACAGACCGTCGGCGAGTTGTACATCGCCGGCCCGGGCGTGTGCCTGGGATACCTGAACAACCCGCAGCAAACCGCTGAGCGTTATCTGGACCTGAACTTGCCTGATGGCCGGCCCCTGCGCGTCTATCGCACCGGGGACATGGCGAAGTGGACGGCTGAAGGGATCGAGCTGTGCGGTCGGCGTGATAATCAGGTGAAGATTCGCGGCTTCCGGGTCGAGCCGGAAGAGATTGAGCGCTGCCTGCGCGACAGCCAGTTGTACCGCCAGGTTGCCGTGGTCATCGATAGCCAGCGGCGGATTCTGGCTTTCCTTGCCCAGCCCCGAGAGAACCTTCCCGGCAGCGCTCGCCAGGCGTTGAGGGCCCACGCGACACAGCACCTGCCGGACTACATGCACCCTGTTGCATGGACCGAGCTGGCAAGCATGCCTTACGCCAGCAATGGCAAGGTCGACCGCAAGGCGTTGCTGGATCTGCCGGTGAGCGTCACCGAGAACCCTTCACGGCGCCTGCCCGTCAACGCCGATGAGGCCCTGCTGCTGGAAATCTGGGCGCAGTTGCTGGAGCTGCCGGCGAGCGACATTTCCACCGACGAAAGCTTCTTCAATCTGGGCGGGCACTCGATCCTGCTGTCGCGCATGCTCCTGCGACTGCGCGAGGAGTTCGGGCGCAGCATCTCGATCAACCGATTCATCGAAATGCCCACCCTCGAGAAACTGGCGACACTGGTACGCGGCTTCGGCAGCGAAGAAGTGCTGAGCGAACAGGCCATGCGCGATGCCTTCCGCGAACTGGATATTCAGCCAATGCCCGTCAGCCGCATGGGCGATGTGCACAAGGTGATCGTCACCGGTGCCAACAGTTTTGTCGGTGTACACATCGTCGAGGCATTGCTGGCCTGGGGCGCCAGTGAAGTCGCCTGCCTGGTTCGCGACGGCAACGGGCAATCGGCGAACGAGCGCTTTGCCCAGGCGTTACGGGAGAACCGTCTGGAGCATCTGGATATGAGCCGGGTGCGGGTTTACACGGCAGACGTCACACGGCCGGAACTCGGTTTGGCGCCCGAGGTTTACCAGCGGCTGGATCAGGAGTTTGGCGCTCTGGTGCACAACGCGGCCAACGTCAATCACGTCCTCGATTACGAGTCGCTCGCCCGGGACAACGTCGAGCCGATTTTCGAATGTTTGCGCCTGTGCGAAGGACGCAGCAAAAAAGTCTTCAACTTCGTCTCGACGCTCTCGGCCTCCAGCACGATATCCGACGATGGCCGAGTGCTCGAGTTGCCGGCCGCACTCACACCACCGATCTACATCAAGAACGGCTACAACCTGTCCAAATGGGTCGGCGAGCGAATCCTCGAACGGGCACGGGAGCTTGGTGTGCGGGTCAATCTCTACCGTCCCGGCAACATTAGCTTCAACAGCCTCACGGGCGTGTGTCAGCCGCACAAGAATCGCCTGATGCTGATGCTCAAGGGCTCGATCCAGCTTGGCCAAGTACCGGAGTTCGCCTTGAATTTCGACTTGATGCCAGTGGACTTTCTCGCCCGATTCATCGCCTTCCACGCCAGTCGTTATCAACCGGAACAAGCGGTATTCAACCTGCACAACCCCGAGCCCTTGAGCTGGGACAACTACGTGGCGTCCTTCCGCGAGGCAGGCCGCGAATTCACGATGGTCAGCGTCGCCGACTGGCAGCAGCAACTGGGTCGGGTCGACAGCGACAACGCGTTGTTCGGCGTGCTGGGGTTCTACCTCAACGGTTTCGAGGAGGACATCGGCGATATCTCGATGATCGGCCACGACAACGCCCAGGCCGGTGTTCGGCTAATGGGCGCGCACTACCCGCAAAAGTCCCCGGCGCTGCTGCGTCGCGGCTGCGATTACCTCAAAGAAATCAATTTCATCTGACGCAACCAAACGGAGCAAAACCATGAGTATTCTGCAACCCGACACCCTGATCAAAAACCCTCAAGGCTGCCACGTGGTGTCCTCGGTGGACGTGCCCGCCGATGCCACTCGGGTATGGGCCGTAGTCGGTAACTTTGCCGGCTTCGATCGCTTCATCCCGGCACTGTCGCATATAGAGATGACCGGCGAAGGCGTGTCATCGTTGCGCAAAAAGTTTTTCAAGGACGGCAACCTGGTGGTCGAGCAGCTCAACTCCCGGGACGACCAGGCACGGCACATGACCTGGACCACTATCTACAACACCCTGGGTGTGGCCAATCTGTGGGCCGCGATGAGCGTTGAACCACTGGATGCGGGCAAGTCCAGAGCCACCTGGACCATCATCGCCGAACCGGCGCAGGGCGCCGCCGAGGCACTGCCGGGCTTCAAGGACTTCGTACAGGGTTTTGCCGATGATGCGATGAACAATGTGCTGAAGCTGTTTGCGTAAGACGTGAAAAAGCCCGTTGTGGAGAGGCTCCACAACGGGCTTTTCAGTACCCCTGAAACGACAAAACCCCTGTCTGCGTTAGCAGACAGGGGTTTCGGAATTCAATCTTGACGATGACCTACTCTCACATGGGGAAACCCCACACTACCATCGGCGATGCATCGTTTCACTTCTGAGTTCGGGATGGGATCAGGTGGTTCCAACGCTCTATGGTCGTCAAGAAATTCTGTAACCAGCCCGTTAGAACTTTAACGTGCCAGTGAAAACTGGTGACTTCTACTAAAACAAAACCCCTACCTGCATACGCAGATAGGGGTTTCGGAATTTAATCTTGACGATGACCTACTCTCACATGGGGAAACCCCACACTACCATCGGCGATGCATCGTTTCACTGCTGAGTTCGGGA
>NZ_JAHBDG010000053.1:0-17570 GCF_019956305.1 Pseudomonas sp. BF-B-30
GGCTTGCTCGCGAAGGCGGAGTATCAGTCACCATTGTTCTTGACTGACAAATCGCCTTCGCGAGCAAGCCCGCTCCCACAAGGGTTGTGATCGTTTGAGGATTTCCTGTGCGTTCATTGTTCTGGCGTATCCTGGCCAGCTTCTGGCTGGCCATCGCCCTGGTTGCAGGGCTTTCCATCCTGCTCGGGCACATGCTCAACCAGGACGCATGGATTCTCAGCCGCCACCCGGGCCTCAACACGCTGGCCGAAGAGTGGACGCAAACCTACGAAAGCCAGGGTGAAGACGCCGCCCAGGACATTCTCCAGCAACGCAAACGCCAGTATCACATCGACGTTCAGGTGCTTAACGAAAGCGGCGATCCGCTGGTGCGCGGCACTTTCCCCAAACGTGCGGCGGCCTTTGAGGCGCGCCAAAACAATGAGGACCGGCGCCTGCCGTGGCGGCGTCTGACCGATGAGTTCACCAGCGAAAAAACCGGTGACACCTACCTGTTCATCTACCGCATTGCGCACCCGGAACTGGACGCCTGGCACCGCGAGAGCCTGCTCTGGCCGCTCAGTGCGCTGGGGATCGCCCTGGTGGTGCTGACCCTGTTCAGCCTGCTGGTGACCTTCTCCATCACTCGCCCGCTCAGCCGTCTGCGCGGCGCGGTGCATGACCTGGGACAAACCACGTATCAACAGAACAGCCTGGTCAAGCTGGCCAACCGTCGCGATGAGTTCGGCGTCCTGGCCAACGACTTCAACCGCATGGGTGCGCGCCTGCAAAGCCTGATTGGCAGTCAGCGGCAACTGCTGCGGGATGTGTCCCATGAACTGCGCTCGCCCCTCGCCCGCCTGCGTATCGCGCTGGCACTGGCCGAACGGGCCACCCCGCAAGAACGGGAACAGCTGTGGCCGCGCCTGACCCGCGAGTGCGACCGACTGGAAGCGCTGATCAGCGAAATCCTGGTACTGGCGCGGGTCGACTCCGATAACGCCAGTGCGGAAGAGGTGGACCTGAACGCCTTGCTCAATACCCTGCAAAAGGATGCGCAACTCGGTTCACCCGAGCAACTGGTCCACCTCGAAGCCGAATCGCAACTGAATCTGAAGGGCTGGCCGACCATGATCGAACGGGCCGTCGACAATCTGCTGCGCAATGCACAGCGTTTCAATCCGGTAGGTGGCCTACCGATCGAAATGCAGGCGCTGCGTCAGGGTGAGCGGATCGTCGTGACTGTGCGCGATCATGGGCCCGGAGTCAGTGCCGAATACATGAGTCAGCTCGGTGAGCCATTCTATCGGGCGCCGGGGCAGACTGCGGCCGGACACGGCCTGGGCCTGGCTATCGCCCGGCGCGCGGCGGAGCGACATGGCGGCAGCCTGGTGCTGGCCAATCACCCGGAAGGCGGGTTCATTGCCAGCCTGGAATTGCCGTTGGTGCCGGGGGCTGTCGTGCAGCCCTGAAACGGACACCCTTTGATGTGAGCTACCTGGATCTACTGTGGGAGTGAGCTTGCTCGCGATGACGCAGGCACTCTCAACAATCAAATTGACTGACCGGCCGCTATCGCGAGCAAGCTCGCTCCCACAGGTTTTGCGGTGTCAGACTTTGCCCGGCCAGGCGCTGACGAATTCGGCCAGGTCGACTTTCTCGGCCACACGCGGTTCTTTCTGCGGTGTGCCCAGATACAGGAAAGCAATCACCTCTTCCCCATCCGCCAGGCCCAAACCCTTGGCCACATGGGGCGAGTAGGCCAGGTCACCGGTACGCCACACCGCACCAATGCCCTGCGCATACGCCGCCAGCAAAATCCCGTGGGCTGCACAGCCCGCCGCCAGCAATTGCTCGGACTTCGGATACTTGACGTGATCCTGCAACCGCGCAATCACCACCACCACCAGTGGTGCACGCAGTGGATTATTGCGCGCCTTGTCGATGGCCGCTTCGCCGACTTCGCTGTCTTGCAGTTTCGCCGCCTCGGCCAGCAACTCGCCCATCTGCTCACGCGCCGCGCCTTCCACCGTCAGGAAACGCCAAGGCTGCAAGTGACCGTGATCCGGAGCGCGCATGGCGGCGCCAAACAGCACCTCGCGCTGCTCGGCAGTGGGTGCAGGGTCAATCAGTCGTGGAACGGAAACACGGTTGAGCAAAGCGTCGAGAGCCTGCATCGGCCACCTCCTGAAAAATTTGTGCGGCTATTCTAGCTGTAACTGTCGCAGCAGTGCCGGTTTACATGCCCTGCCCCGCAGGTAGAATGGCGCCCTTTCCACTATCAGCCGAGCGGACCTCATGGCGTTGCCGACCTTACGGATCATTGGTTTCATCATCGGCATCTTCCTGATCACGCTGGCGATCTCCATGGTCGTGCCCATGGCCACACTGGTCATTTTCGAGCGCACCAGCGATCTGCCATCGTTCCTCTGGGCCAGCATGATCACCTTTGTCGCCGGTTTGGCGCTGGTGATTCCAGGGCGCCCCGAACATATTCACCTGCGCCCCCGGGACATGTACCTGCTGACCGTCAGCAGTTGGCTGGTGGTGTGCATCTTCGCCGCGCTGCCATTCCTGCTGACCCAGCACATCAGCTACACCGATTCATTCTTCGAAAGCATGTCCGGCATCACCGCCACTGGCGCAACCGTGCTCAACGGCCTGGATAACATGTCCCCCGGCATCCTGATGTGGCGCTCGTTGCTGCACTGGATCGGCGGCATCGGCTTCATCGGCATGGCGGTGGCGATCCTGCCGCTGTTGCGCATCGGCGGCATGCGGCTGTTCCAGACCGAATCGTCGGACCGCTCGGAAAAGGTCATGCCCCGCTCACACATGGTGGCGCGGCTGATCGTGGCGGCCTACGTCGGCATTACCATTGTCGGCAGCCTGGCGTTCTGGTGGGCCGGGATGAGCCCGTTCGACGCCATCAACCATGCGATGTCGGCCATTTCCACCGGCGGCTTCTCGACCTCCGACCAGTCTTTGGCCAAGTGGCCGCAACCGGCGGTGCATTGGGTAGCGATCGTCATCATGATTCTCGGTGCCCTGCCGTTCACCCTGTATGTGGCCACGTTGCGTGGAAACCGTCGGGCGCTGATCAAGGACGAACAGGTTCAAGGCCTGCTCGGCATGCTGCTGGTGACCTGGCTGGTGCTCGGCACCTGGTATTGGTGGACTACCCAGCTGCATTGGCTGGAGGCGTTGCGGCATGTGGCGCTGAACGTGACATCGGTGGTGACGACGACCGGTTTCGCGCTGGGGGACTACAGCCTCTGGGGCAATTTCTCGCTGATGCTGTTCTTCTACCTGGGGTTTATCGGCGGTTGTTCCGGCTCGACCGCGGGCGGGATCAAGATTTTCCGCTTCCAGGTGGCCTATATCCTGCTCAAGGCCAACCTTAACCAGCTGATTCACCCGCGGGCGGTGATCAAGCAGAAGTACAACGGTCACCGCCTCGACGAAGAAATCGTGCGGTCGATCCTGACCTTTTCGTTCTTCTTTGCAATCACCATCTGTGTGATCGCGCTGCTGCTGTCGCTGCTCGGCGTGGACTGGATGACCGCCCTCACCGGCGCGGCCAGTACCGTGTCCGGTGTCGGCCCGGGGCTCGGCGAAACCATCGGCCCGGCGGGCAACTTCGCCACCCTGCCGGATGCCGCCAAGTGGATTCTCTCGTTCGGCATGCTGCTGGGCCGGTTGGAGATCATTACGGTGTTTGTGCTGTGTATTCCGGCATTTTGGCGTCATTGACCGCATCAGGTGCTTGCATCAGCCGCATCCGGTACTCGCCGGGTGTGGCATCGAACCAGCGCCGGAAAGCACGGAAGAAGTTGCTCGGATCGGCAAACCCCAGCAAGTAGGCAATTTCCAGCAAGGTCATGTTCGGTCGTGCCAGGTACTGTTCGGCCAGTTCGCGCCGGGTATCGTCCAGCAGCGCCTGAAAACTCGTACCCTCTTCCTGCAAGCGCCGCTGCAAGGTGCGCTGGGACAGATGCAGCGTCTGTGCCACGGTATCGCGCTTGGGTTCGCCTTGGGGCAACAGGCGGCACAACACCTGCCGCGCCTTGTGGGTCACGCGGCTTTCGGAAAAACGCGCCAGGTACTCGCCGGCAAAGCGGTCATGCAGCAACGCCATGGCCTCGTTGGCCGTCGGCAGCGGCGCTTCCATATCGGCGGGTTCGAAAATCAGCGCATCGTAAGGTGCGTTGAACACCAGCGGTGCATGGAAAGCTTGTTTATAGGGTTCCAGATTGACCGGTTCGGTACCTTGCAACAACACTTTGCGCGGTTGCAACGTACGCCCGGTCAACCAGCCACACAGCGCCAAGGCACAGGCCATTGAAGCTTCGGCGCTTTGCCGGGTCGGCGGCAGATGATCGCCATGCACCGTCAGAATCAGCCCGTAGCCTTCTTCCAGCAGCTGGAAACTCAGGTCGGCACTTTCGGCGATGATCCGCTGATAGCGCACCAGACGCTGAAAGCCTTCGGCCAGGGTCCGGCTGGACATCAAGGCGTAACCGGCCACATGAAACTGCGCCGGTCGCAGCACCTTGCCCATGTTCAGGCCGATGGCCGGGTTCCCGGACAGCTCGACCGCGCGTTGCCACAACCGGGTCATGGAATCTTGGGGGAAGCGTGCGTCCGGATCATCCAGTGCCGCGTAGTCGAGCCCCAACTGCTTGAACAGAGCCCGGCAATCCAGGCCGTCCATCTCCAGCGCTTTGACAATCCCCATCGCCCAGCTTGCAGAAGTCGTTCGTTCGCTCATGGCGTTTTCTTACATGGTGGCCGCATGCTACGGCTATTGACCGAAGGATACTAAAGTGGCGCCTATTGTCAGTGGCTGATGCCATTGATCACTCTAGACTCAAATAAGCTACCCGCAGAACAACTTGCAGCAAGAACAATAACCACAGAGATCGCTGTCGTGGAAAACGTCAAACGATTCAACAGCTTCGCTGAGTTCTATCCTTACTACCTCAGTGAGCACAGCAACAGTACCTGCCGCCGTTTACACTTTATCGGCACGACCCTGGTTATCTTGATTCTGACGCTGACCATTGGTCGCGGAGCCTGGATGCTGTTGTGGGCCCTGCCACTGGCAGGCTACAGCTTTGCCTGGGTCGGGCATTTCTTCTTCGAGAAGAACCGCCCGGCAACGTTCCAACACCCCTTCTATAGCCTGCTCGGCGATTTTGTCATGTACCGGGACATGGTCCTGGGGCGCGTTCCGTTCTAGCTGACTTGCGTCACAAGAGAGTTACCGATGAATGCCAATGCCCGCTTCACCCACATGAAGGACGGCACACAGGAAGACTGGGCGATCATCGCCGCGGACTTCAGTGCCTACGCGCGACAATTGCCGACAAGGATCGTGGCGCACCTGAAGTTGCTGGAGGGGGATTTTGGCGGCTTCCCGGTGGATCGCCTGACCCACTCCCTGCAAACCGCCACCCGCGCCTGGCGCGATGGTCGCGACGAGGAGTACGTGGTCTGCGCCCTGCTCCACGATATCGGCGACACCCTGGGCACCTACAATCACCCGGACATCGCGGCGGCGATCCTCAAGCCATTCGTCAGCGCCGAGAACTTGTGGATGGTGGAAAAGCACGGGATTTTCCAGGGCTACTATTTCTTCCATCACTTGGGTATGGATCGGCACTTGCGCGAGCAATTCAAGGACCATCCGCAGTACCAGGCGACCGTCGAGTTCTGCGCCAAATACGATGCGGCGGCGTTTGATCCGGCGTACGAGACGCTGCCGTTGAGCTTTTTCGAGCCAATGATGGAGCGCCTGTTTGCGCACCCCAGGAATTCGATCTACAAGGCGGCGATGGAAGAACACTCGCCAGCCTGACAGATCCAGCGGAACCGCTTCGCGCTCCATTCGCGGGCAAGCCCGCTCCCACAATGGGCGAAGGTGAACGCAGCACTTGTGACCGCCAGTTAACCCTGTGGGAGCGAGCTTGCCCGCGAAGAGGCCAGTACAAACAGCGAATGATTATCAGGCCAACTCTGCAACCCTGGCCGCCTTCATCTGTGCCTCGCGCGCCTGGGCATCCGCCAGTCGATACAACTCGATCGAGCCATCCCAGTGCTCGATCAGCGCGGTGCACGATTCCACCCAGTCGCCGCAATTGAGGTAGTCCACCTCGCCGACCTTGCGAATCTCGGCATGGTGAATGTGCCCGCACACCACTCCGTGCAGCTCGCGCTTGACGCATTCATGGGCGATGGCTTCTTCGAAGTCGCTGATGAAGCTGACCGCGGTTTTCACCTTGTGCTTGAGGTAGGCCGACAGCGACCAGTAGCCGTAGCCATATCGCGCGCGCCAATGATTGAGCCAGCGGTTGAGGGTCAGGGTGAATTCGTAGGCCGAGTCACCGAGAAACGCCAGCCAGCGATGGTAACGGGTGATCACATCGAACTGGTCGCCGTGTATCACCAGCAGGTGCCGGCCGTCGGCGGTGACGTGCACGGCTTCGTCGACCAACTGGATGTTGCCCAGGATCAGCTTCGAATAGCGGCGCAGGAATTCGTCGTGGTTGCCGGTGACGTAGATCACCTCGGTGCCACGCTTGCTCATGGTCAACAGGCGCCGGATCACGTTGGTATGCGCTTGTGGCCAATACATGCCGCCGCGCAGTTTCCAGCCGTCGATGATGTCGCCGACCAGGTAGATCTTGTCTGCGTGGTAGCTCTTGAGAAACTGCGACAAGTGTTCAGCCTGGCAATCCCGGGTGCCCAAATGCACGTCGGAAATCCATAAAGTCCGTACGCGTTGCTTACGGGTGGGTTTGGCGAGCTCGGCGCTGGTCATGGGCAACCCTCTGACAAGTTTTGCCAAGTCTGCCCCGGCCCGGTTAATGGTCCATGACAGCGTCAAGTCAGTCCTGTGACAGCGCTTGTCGGCCCGCTCGGTGTAGACTGACACCCTGAACCGGGAGACCCGCGATGAGACCGATCCTCACGCTTCGCCAATACAGCCACGACCTGATCGTCCATAGCCACGAACACGCGCAACTGGTGTTCGGGCTCTCGGGCGCCCTGGATTTCGAGGTCGACGGCCGTGGCAGCCAGGTGGTCCAGCAGAGTTTCGTGGTGGTGCCCTCCGGAGCGCATCACGCGTGTGGCAGCACCAATGGCAGCCGCTGCCTGGTGCTGGATGTCCCCAGCGAACAATGGGTTGCCCAGTCGTTGGGCGATCACGCCGAGTCCAGCCGACGCCTGCTGGACAACGCCGGGCGCCTGCCCCTGGACGCCGGGCAAAGCCAATTGGTCAGTTGGCTGGCGAACAGTCCGGTCGATGATCCGCTGATCGCTCAACAAGGCGCGGTGCTTTTGCTGGCCAGTCTCAACAACGCCAGGCCCGAGGCCGTCGGCGGTCGGCGCCTGCCCTACGCGGCGCTGAACGCACACATCGATCAGTACGCGGCGTACCCGTTGCAAGTGGCCGACCTGGCCCGGGTCGCCGGTCTTTCCAGTGCCCGTTTGCATGCGCGGTTCGTGGCCGAATGCGGGCAGACGCCGATGGACTACATCCGCAGCCGACGCCTGCACATCGCGGTGGGCTTGCTGCGCAATTCGGCGTTGCCCATCGGCGAGATTGCCAGCCGCGTCGGCTACAGCTCCCAGAGTGCCTTCGCGGCAGCGGTGCTGCGCGAGTTCGGGGCATCCCCCGGAAAACTGCGGCGCGAGGCTGGCGACAAATAACGCGAGTTTGCCGACAGACTTGATGGGCCATTACGCGCTTCAATGAGGCCTCTGTTCGTTTGTCGTTAAGGATTGCAATGACTCCCCGTACCGCCCTTGGCGCCTTGCATATAGGCGCATTGATGTTCGGCCTGACCGGTGTGTTCGGCAAACTGGCCGCTGCGTCCCCGGCGATCATCGTTTTCGGCCGTGCCGCTTTCGCCGTGCTCGCGCTGGCGTTTTTTGCACGGTTCGCCAGCCAGACGCGCTGGCAGAAACTCGAGGCCATGGACTGGCGTCGGCTGTTGCTCAGCGGCTTGTTGCTGGCCGGTCACTGGGTGAGCTTCTTCATTGCGGTGAAAGTCGCAGGCGTGGCGATTGCGACGCTCGGTTTCGCCAGTTTCCCGGCCTTTACCGTGATCCTCGAAGGGTTGATCTTCCGCGAGCGCATCCGCGCCAATGAGATCGTGCTGGTGCTGCTGGTGAGTGTCGGCCTGGTGCTGGTCACGCCCGATTTTGACCTCGCCAGCGGCGCCACCACCGGCCTGCTGTGGGCAGTGGGTTCCGGATTGTTGTTCGCCCTGCTGTCACTGACCAACCGTGCCAGCTCCGGGCGAGTTCCGCCGGTACAGGCGGCACTGTGCCAGAACGTGGTGGTTGCCCTGTGCCTGTTGCCGGTGGCGGCGCCTCAATTGAGCGAAGTGCGCGCCATCGACTGGCTGTGGATCGGCCTGCTCGGTGTGTTCTGTACCGGTGTCGCCCACAGCCTGTTCGTCGCCAGCCTCGCGGTGATCAAGGCACGCACTGCCGCCGTGGTGTTCGCCCTGGAGCCGGTCTACGGCATCACCGTCGCCTGGCTGCTGTTCAACGAAAACCCGACCCTGCGCATGTTGCTGGGGGGTGCGCTGATCATTGTGGCGATTGTGGTCTCCAGCCGGTTCTCAAGTGGCACAAGCAAGAAAGCCATTGCAGCCGAGGCCGCGTCTCACTGAGTGCGGTCGTTGTGCCCCAGGTCGCGGTCCGGGTCGATCTGGTCGCGGACCCGCTGCTTGAGCACTTTGGCCTCGGGGAAGCCACCGTCCGCCTTGCGCTCCCAGATCTGCACAGCGTCACAGTAGATATGAAAGACCCCGCCGGTGCCCGGCACCAGGGAGACTTTGCCCAGGTCATCACCAAAGGTGCTGAGCAGTTCCTGGGCCAGCCAGGCCGCACGCAACAGCCATTGGCATTGCGTGCAGTAGGTGATGATGATTTCCGGTTTGCTGACGGTCATGATGGGACCTGACTCCAGAGTTTGACGACGCCGCTATGATAGCCCGACCGGAGGCTGTCGAGACGGCGCAACGGGTTGCATCTCCAACTCGAACTCAGGCTCGATCATGGCCAGAGCCGCCGGCTGCGGGTTCTCGGTCAGACTGATCACGTCCCAACTCGACGCCATGGACAGCTCCTCCAGGTTGAGCCGGTACTCATCGTCAGTAGCGGATTCGCCGGATATCGCCAAACCCGGAACCACCGCCATGGCAACAGCAACCGGGACGGAATGATGGCTATCGACCCGTTCAAGCTCGTCGTTGGCCGGCACCCCGTCGCGATGCCCAGTGGATGGTTGCATGACGGAGGGCCACATCACTGGCTCGGTAAAGAGCTCAGCCAGCGGTTCATGCTGCGACGGCAGCGCCTCTGACGCTGTGGCTTGATGCTGCTGGCGGCGAACAAACCAGCCCAGCGCCAGCAACGCTATCAGCGCCGACAAACCGGCAATCGGCAGCCAGCCAATCCCGGGAGTTTCAGCAATAACAGGGGCTGGCGTCGCCACGTCGGAAGCAACGGGTTGGGCCTTTACCTTCTTGAGCTCCGCGAGTTGGGTTTGCAGTTCAGCCAAATATTTTTTCTGGCCGGCGATCAGCTCATCCTGGCCTTGAAGCTTCGCGTTGAGCTCATCGACAGTGGTTTGCAACTGGTGGTTTTGCAGGGCGCTGGCGGCCAGTTGTTCGACAGCGGGATCAACCACTGCGACGTCCGTTTCCGGTGTCGTCCTGGCCACGGGTGACGGCGCCACGACCGGTTTCACACGGGGGAATGCGGACGCCGGGGAACCGGATGCCGCTTCATCAGCGGCGGGATCAACCCCAGGCGCACCCGGCGGATCGATCAGTAACGTGTACTCACGCAGCAATCGCCCATTAGGCTGATTGAGCTGCACGAGGAAATTCAGGAACGGCTCACTCACCGGTTTGTTGGAGGTCACCTGTATCACGCTGCGATTACCGCGCAACACCGGGGTGAACTTCAGGTTGCTGAGGAAAAACGCCCGGTCGACCCCGGCACGGCTGAACTCGTCTGCCGTTGCCAGGCTCACCGACAGCTGGTTTTCCTCCAGGCCAGCAGCATCCACCAGTGCGATATCGGCACGCAGCGGTTGATTCAGCGCCGAATGCAGGGTGATTTCACCCAGGCCCAGCGCAGGTGCCCATGCCGAATAAGTGACCGCGGCCCCGGCCAGCAACCACTGAGAACCACCGCGTAAAACCAATCGCCAACACTTGAGCATGAGCATCCTTGAGATCTACAGAAACCATCCGCACGGGTTCGTACATCCGTTACGAACACGATATTGCCGAGTAGTTCTTATAGTCTGTCCAATGCGGTCTCTCAAAAACCTGGCGTTCGGTTATGCCTCAAGACTTTTCAAGGTTGCCCAGGATGTGCCCGTGAACCCGCATGCACACCTTCAAATCCGCCTCATCGACGCCTTCGAACAGTTCGTGACGCAGTTGCGTGGCAATGGTTTCAATTTGTTCGATCAAGGGACGCGCTGGCGCGCAGAGCACGATTTTCTTCGCCCGACGGTCTTCCAGCACTGCCTGGCGTTGCACCAGGCCCTGGCTTTCCAGGCTGTCGAGTAAACGGGCCAGGGTCGGACCTTCGACGCCGACGCTTTGTGCCAGCTCACGCTGGGTCGGTGCTTCTTCGAAACGGGCCAGGTGCAGCAGCACCAGCCAGCGTGCCTGGGACAAGCCCATGCCCGCCAGTCGGCGGTCCAGTTCGGCACGCCAGCCACGGGACATCTGGGCCAATTGCATGCCAAAGCGGTGTTGATCGGTTAACGGCATAAAACACTCATGATTAGACTGAAATAAATAAAAACTAATTATTAGTCAGCTAAGCATGAGCCTCGACTTGAGGCAAGGCTTGATCTGTAGTGAATCGTTACATCAGCACTACGGATGTCTCAAATCTCGAACTCCGACTGCAAGGCAGCGCGAACGCAGTACAACACCCCTTCCGGCACCCGGCCCGCGAACAGCGCGGCGATCTCGGAAACCGGCGGCAACTCGCCTTCGCCGTCGAGGAAGGCGTCCTGGACTTCACCCATCAGGTCTTCAGGCAGATCCAGCGCCTGCTCCAACGACAACTGCTGCTTGCCGATCGCTTCGGCCAGCATGGTGTAGACATTCTTTTCCGAGCACTGCAATTGACCGGCGATCTGCACCGGCGTCATCCCGGCCCGCGCCAGCGTGATCAGTTCGTGACGTACGTCGGCCACCGGTTTCGGCGCCTCGACCTGGCCGCCGAGCACTTCGAGGAAGGCCTCGCCGTAACGCTCCAGCTTGCGCGCGCCAACGCCGCTGACCGTGGCCATTTCCGCCAGCGAGGTCGGCTGGCTGCGCAGCATCTCCAGCAAGGTCGAGTCGGGGAAGATGACATACGGCGGCACGCCATGTTCTTCGGCGAGCTTGCGACGCAGGGCGCGCAAGGCTTCCCATTGTTCGCGCTCCTCGCCACGGACCAGCTGGCTCGCCTGGCTCTTGCTGCTTTTCGCCACGGTTTGCGCCTTGAGATCACGGCGCAGTTCCAGGGTCACTTCACCCTTGAGCAGCGGCCGGCAGCTGTCGCTCAGGCGCAGGCCACCGTAGCCTTCGAGGTCGATGTCCGCCAGACCACGGGCCACCAGTTGGCGGAACAACGAGCGCCATTCGCCCTCCGCCATCGTCTTGCCAACACCATACACCGACAGGTGCTGATGGCCGAAGCTGCGGACCTTCTCGTTGTCCTTGCCCAGCAATACATCCACCAGGTGCCCGACGCCGTAGCGCTGACCGGTGCGGTAGATCGCCGACAGCGCCTGACGCGCCGGCTCCGTGGCATCCCAGGTCTGCACGCCGTCGACGCAGTTGTCGCAATGACCGCAGGGCTCGGGCATGTCTTCGTCGAAGTAGGCCAGCAGCGTTTGCCGACGGCAGCGGGTTTCTTCACAGAGCGAGAGCATGGCGTCTAGCTTGTGCTGCTCCAGGCGCTTGTGGCGTTCGTCGCCTTCGGAGTTCTGCAGCATCTGCTTGAGCATCACCACGTCTTGCAGGCCGTAGGCCATCCAGGCATCCGCCGGCAGACCGTCACGGCCACCACGACCGGTTTCCTGGTAATAGGCCTCAAGGGATTTCGGCAAATCGAGGTGCGCGACAAAACGCACGTTGGGCTTGTCGATGCCCATGCCGAACGCCACCGTCGCGACCATGATCAGGCCTTCCTCATTGAGGAAGCGCTTCTGATGGTAGGCCCGCAGATCATTGGGTAGCCCGGCGTGGTACGGCAACGCCGGGAAGCCTTGCTCGCTGAGGAACGCGGCGACTTCCTCGACTTTCTTGCGCGACAGGCAATACACGATGCCCGCATCGCTACGGCGCTCGGCGAGGAACGCCAGCAACTGCTTGCGCGGCTGTTCCTTGGGCACGATGCGATAAAAGATGTTCGGCCGGTCGAAGCTCGACAGGAAGCGCTCGGCGTCTTGCAGGTGCAGCCGGGTGACGATTTCTTCCCGGGTGCGCTTGTCGGCCGTGGCGGTCAGGGCAATGCGCGGCACGTCGGGGAACATTTCCGCCAACTGGCCCAGTTGCAGGTATTCCGGGCGGAAATCGTGGCCCCATTGCGACACGCAGTGCGCTTCGTCGATGGCGAACAGGGAGATGTCCAGGCCCTGCAGGAAGGACAACATACGCGGCTGGACCAGGCGCTCTGGCGCCAGATAGAGCATTTTCACTTCACCGCGGCGGATACGGGCGGCGAGGTCGCGTTGCTGCTCGGCACTGAGGGTGGAGTTCAACGCGGCGGCGGCCACGCCCAGTTCTTCGAGGGTAGCGACCTGATCGTCCATCAGTGCGATCAGCGGCGAGACCACCACGGCCAGGCCTTCGCGTAACAGCGCCGGAACCTGGAAGCACAGGGACTTGCCGCCGCCGGTAGGCATCAGGACCAGGGCATCGCCGCCGCTGGCCACGCGCTCAATGATTGCACCCTGGCGGCCACGGAAACTGTCGTAGCCGAAGATGTCCTTGAGGACGCGTTGAGCCTGTTCGAGCATAAAAACTCCAAAAATCACCGAAACATCCCTGCAAGGCTGGTTCAGAACCCGCGACGCTGCACCGATAAATCGTAAGTGCGCATTGCATGACGCTTCACATTTCAGCCGTGACGCCAGCAGGGCATCACAAAACGCGCGAGTATACCCGAGCCCCGCCCGGCAAAGGGCACCGCTGATAAGACACCGGCAAACCCGATGTACATAAAAAACTGTGGGAGCGAGCTTGCTCGCGATGAGGCCATCACAGTCAACATTGATTTCGCCTGAACCATCGCTATCGCGAGCAAGCTCGCTCCCACAGGGGTAGTGCTTGACCGAACTGCAAGGGGGCAGCTCCCACAAACGGGCAAATATGCCGTGCGGCTGGCCCAAGTGCTCAAGAAGGCCTAGAATTCCCGCATCGAACATTCCCCAAGGTAGTCCTTTAATGTCCTTCGCTGAGCAACTAACCCGCCTGCAAGTCTTCCTCGACGCTGATGAACTGCATGACGAGGCGCTGGACTACGTGGCCGCCCACGGCTACCTCACCGCGCTGTCGATCTGTTCCGAAGTCGTTCCTGATCGTGAGTGGATCGATGCACTTTTCGCCGAGGAGCCGCATTACAGCAGCGAAGCCCAGCGCGAAGAGATCGAAGCCACCCTGATCGGCCTCAAGGCCCACATCGCTCGCCAGCTGGCCTCCGATGAAGAATTCGAACTGCCATGCGACCTGGACCTGGGCGACGAGCCGGACGATTCCGACCTGCGCGGCTGGTGCATCGGCTTCATGGAAGGCGTATTCCTGCGCGAAGCGGCCTGGTTCGAAAGCGCCGAAGACGAAGTCAGCGAAATGCTGCTGCCGATCATGGTCGGTTCGGGCCTGTTCGACGAGCAGCCGGAGTTCGAAGACATCGCCAAAGATGCCAACCTGATGGACGACATGATCGTACAGATCCCGGAAGCCCTGACCGCGCTGTACCTGCTGTGCAACGCGCCAGACGAAAAACCGGCGATTCTCAAGCCCCGCCACCACTAAGGTTCTGCCTATGGACAACCCCATAGGCAACCGCCCCCTGATGTTGCGCTACGTGCTGCTGGCCATCGGCTGGCTGAGCGTGGCGCTGGGGGTGATCGGGATTTTCCTGCCGGTATTGCCCACCACCCCTTTCCTGCTGCTGGCGGCCGCCTGCTTCGCCCGCAGTTCGCCGCGCTTTTATCAATGGCTGGTCGAGCATCCACGGCTTGGCCCGTGGATTCGCGATTACCTCAACGGCAACGGCATTCCGCTCAAGGGCAAGGTCTACGCCATTGGCCTGATGTGGCCGAGTATCCTGTTCTCCTGCTACCTGGTGCCGCTGTACTGGGCACGGTGCTTCATGCTGACTAGTGCGGTGCTGGTGACGATTTACATCCTCAAGCAGAAAACCCTGCGCAAATCCTGAAATTTCCCGCGACCATTGTGGCGAGGGGGCTTGCCCCCGTTGGGTTGCGCAGCAGCCCTAAAGCCATTCACCGCAGATCACCAGATAGATCGCGCTCACAGGTTCACGGCGGCTTCGCCACCGAACGGGGCGGTGCGGCGTTCCGACAAGCCTCCTCGCCACAAAAAACTCAGTGAGCGTCCTTCGGCCGACGACGTGACCTACCGCGCCCAAAACTCCACCTAAACTTCACAAACCTACACTCGAGCAGCCAGACATGGCCCGCAGTCTGCGTAGTCCAGGACGGCCAACGCTCCGACTTCGGCTCGGCGGCTGGTTGCTGCTGGCTGGTTTGGTACTGACTGTATGTAACGGGGTCCGGGCCGACTGGGATTTTGCGCAGATCCTGCAAACCGTTGAAAAACGCTACGGCCCCCTTGGACCGGCGCGAGGTCGGATCGAGGCCTGGAGTCAAATGCTGCAAAGTGCACGCGGCGCCCCCGAACGCGAGCAGCTCAACGCGGTGAACCGCTTCTTCGATCAACAGCTGAACTTCCAGGACGACACGCGCATCTGGCAACAGACCGATTACTGGGCCACGCCCGTCGAAGCCCTGATCAAGGGCGCCGCCGATTGCGAGGACTATGCTCTGGCGAAGTATTTCAGCCTGCGCCGGCTTGGTATTCCCAGCGAAAAACTGCGAATCACCTACGTCAAGGCCTTGAGCCAGAACCAGGCGCACATGGTGTTGACGTTCTACAGCACCCCCACGAGCGAACCACTGGTGCTGGACAACCTGATCGGCGATATCCGCCCCGCCTCCCAACGCAAAGACTTGCTGCCGGTGTACGCCTTCAATGCCGAAGGCCTGTACCTGCCGGGCAAAAACGGCGGTCAGCGCAGCAGCGACTCGAAAAAGCTGTCGCGCTGGCAGGACGTGTTGAAAAAGATGCAGGCCGAAGGGTTCGACATCGGCGACGGCTAACCGCCTTGGCAAGGAGCGAAGCATGACACTGCGAAAACAGTTGTTCCTGGCAATCTGCCTGTTCCTGCTGGTGGCGTTCAGTGGCAGTTTTTTTGCCAGCCTGGAAAGCTCCCGCGAACAAACGCTCAGCCAACTGCGCGCCCACGCCCAGGACGCGGCCACCGCGCTGGGGCTGTCGCTGACGGCACAGGTCGATGACCCGGCAATGATGGAACTGATGGTCAGTTCGATTTTCGACAGCGGCTATTTCAGCAGCATCCGCGTCATCAGGCTCAAGGATCAGCAAACCCTGGTGGAACGCACCGCACCGACAAAAATCGGCGGTGTGCCTGACTGGTTCGTCAACCTGGTCGACCTGCGCCCGGAGGGCGGCGATGCCCTGATCATGCGCGGCTGGGAACAACTGGCACGGGTCGAAGTGCTGAGCAATCCGCAATTCGCCCTGGCCAAGCTCTGGGAAAGCACCCTTGGCAGCCTGATCTGGCTGCTGTTGTGCGGGCTGTTCAGCGCCGTGATTGGAGGATGGATGCTGCGCCGGCAGTTTCGCCCACTCGACAGCATGGTCCGACAAGCCGAGGCCATCAGCAAACGCGAATTTCTCAGTCTGCCGAAACTGCCGCGCACACCGGAATTGAAACGGGTCGTGCTGGCGATGAACCAGATGGTCGAGAAGCTCAAGGCGCTGTTCGTCGAGGAGGCTGCACGCAGCGAAAAACTGCGGGCCGAATCCTATCTGGACAGCCTCACCGGCCTGGCCAACCGACGCCTGCTCGACGAGCAACTGGCCGACCATTTACGCGTGTGCGAACAGAGCCGTGACGGCCATTTGCTGATGTTGCGAATCAACGACCTGAACGGCCTCAACCAGCGCCTGGGTGGCCAACGGACTGATGCGCTGATCACTGCCGTCGGCGAATTGCTCAAGCGCCTGACTCAATTGCCGGAGCGTCGAACCTGGCTGGCGGCGCGCAATCGTGGCGGTGAATTCAGCCTGCTGACACCGGGTCTGGATGCTGAAAGTGCCGCGCGCCTGGCCGCCGATGTCAGCGTCAGCCTGGAGAACCTGCGCCTGACCGGCGCCAGCGATTGCATGCCGGTCGCCCATCTGGGCGTTGTCGCCTACCGCCCCGGTGAGCCGATCAGCACCGTTCTCCTGCGCCTTGATCAGGCGCTGACGGAGTCCCGGCAGCATCCCGAACGCCCCTGGGTTCATTTGAGCCATCGTGACACCGCACCCAATCACTCCCAGCACGACTGGCGCACCTGGATCGACGACGCCCTGACCCATGGCAAAGTGCTGCTGTACTTTCAGCCCGTCGTGCAATGCGCCGACACCCGCCAGATGCTGCATCACAAAGTACTCGCACGCCTGCTCGACCCGCAGGGCGAAGCGATTGCCGCGGGGCATTTCCTGCCGTGGATCGAGCGTCTCGGCTGGTCGGGACGGTTCGACCTGGCGATGCTCGAAGCCACGCTGGACGAGCTGGTGGTCAACCGCAGCCCCTTGGCATTGAGCCTGTCCGGGAGCACCCTGCGCGACCCGGTGCAATGGAGAACAATTCTCGACCTGCTCGAATCCCTTCCCGAACTGGCGCCGCTGTTGACCCTGGAAATCGACGAACGCCAGTTGCCCTCCCCCGAAGTGCTGCAGAACCTTTGCAGCACATTGCTCAAGACCGGTTATCGAGTCGGCCTGCAACACTTTGGCGGGCGCTTCAGCCAGATCGGCAACCTGACCCAATTGGGCTTGGCGTACCTGAAAATCGATGGAGCCTACATTCGCAACATCGACGAGCAGCCTGACAAACGACTGTTCATCGACGCGATCTTTCGCGCAACCCACAGCATAGATTTGCCGCTGATTGCGGAAATGGTCGAGACGCGTGGGGAACTGGAGGTAATCAGGGAGTTGGGAATATTCGGGGCCATGGGTCGATTGATCGGGGCGCCCAGGTTTTCTAACCACTGACCGGGCATCGACCATTGTCCCGGGCAACAAAGAACCCGCCTCCCCTTCACAGGGATGGCGGGTTCTTTAGCGGGTTTTCAGGTCACACGGTATCCACCTTCAACGAATGATCGTTGAGCATGCCGTTGATAATGGTCCCCGTGTCATGCCCACCCGCGATCACCCCACCCGCGCCTGGCG
>NZ_JAHBDG010000054.1:0-16799 GCF_019956305.1 Pseudomonas sp. BF-B-30
GGCCGATCAGCTTCTTGATGGTTTCCGGGGTTGCAGCAACCCGTGTTTCACCGGTCTGGGTTTCGAGAGGAACACCAATGTGCACGTCAAATCTCCTGCGTGATCTTATTGAGTAAACCCATGCACTGCGGATGAATGGGGGCGGCAGGGACGTCCTGTCAGCACGACTCCGCCAAGTCGAAACGATCAATCATTCGAACACTGGCAAAAGTCGATTCGTTTCGTGCCTGGTCGAGCGCTGTCAGTGGTTTAGTTGATGACTGCTGCGTAGTCGCAAGCGTTGCCGGTTTGCGACTCATGTCAGAGCCGGAACGCTCGTCGCTTGGTGGAACACCAAAGTACTCGCGATAGCACTTGGAAAAGTGTGGTGTGGACACGAAACCGCATACGTACGCCAGCTCAATGATCGACAATGATGTTTGCTTAAGCAGTTGTCGCGCTCGAATAAGACGTAACCTTAAGTAGTAGCGTGACGGCGTACAGTGAAGGTATTTCTGAAATAGCCGCTCTAGCTGTCGACGTGACAGATCAACGTATTCTGCAAGGTTATCCAGGTCGATCGGTTCCTCGAGATTGGCCTCCATCAACGCGACGATCTCCTGCAGCTTAGGCTGATGAGTTCCCAGCACATGCCTGAGCGGAACCCGCTGATGGTCCTGTTCGTTGCGTATGCGCTCGTAAACAAACATCTCAGAGATGGCTGCGGATAGTTCACGACCATGATCGCGACCAATCAGGTGCAGCATCATGTCCAGCGGCGCTGTTCCCCCGGAGCTTGTGAATCGGTTTCGGTCCAGGGTGAAGAGACTCGCGCTGATGCTGACTCGCGGGAAAGCTTCCTGCATGGCGGCCAAGAATTCCCAATGCACGCTGCACTCGTAGCCGTCGAGCAGCCCGGCTTTGGCGAGCGCCCAGCTGCCGGTGCACACACCTCCCAACCGTCTGGATTGACGCGCCAAGGCTTGCAGCCAGGTAATGTGCTCGCGGGTAATCACGTTCTGGATTCCAACACCACCGCACACGATTACAGTGTCCGCCACTGATGGATTGTTCCACGAAGCATCCGGAGTGATCGGCACGCCGTCACTGGCCCAGACAGGCTCTCCATCGGGGCTGAACGTATGCCAGCGATATAGCTCTCGCCCCGACAACTGATTGGCCATGCGCAGTGGCTCTACTGCGGACGCCAGGGAAATAAGTGTGAATTTATCCAGCAGCAGAAAACCAACGGATTGAGTCGTACCGTCGGACACGGTGGAGTTCGATGACATCGTGGTCATGTCCTCACAGAGAGCGATTACGGCCTGAGACGCAGGAGCTGGTAATACTCCCCAGCCTTGGCGCAGGGAGTAGGTTTGGCGCAAATACCTCCTTGGTTTATCCCACTGACGTCACCCTCGCAGCCTGCGCAGGGTGACGCGACGTCACAAGGCCGATAAAGGAAATCGCCAGCGCCAGGCCAATGGTTGTACTGACTTCGGTACGGTGCTCAGGGGTGATCATCATGACTGCCAGCGCTGCGCATATGAACGCAATCACCAGCCACGTCAGCCATGGAAACAGCCACATGCGAAAGGTCAGCTCAACGTTCTGCCGACGCAACATCCGGCGCATGCGCAGTTGCGACACCGCAATGGCCAGGTACACCAGCAAGGCAATCGCGCCGGAGCTGGCCAGCAGGAAGTTAAACAGCCCGGCGGGCATGAAGTAGCTCCACACGGTGATCGCCGCGCCCAGCACGGTGCTGGCGATGACTGCTGCACGCGGCACGCCCTCGGAGGAGGTCGCCTTCAGCGACTTCGGCGCATCGCCACGACGACCCAGCGAGTACAGCATGCGCGAAGCAATGTAGATCGAGGAGTTCATGCAGCTGGCCACAGCGATCAGCACCACCACGTCCACCATGAACTTGGCGTGGGGAATGTTCATGATCTCCAGTGCCCTCTGGTAGGAGCCTACCTGGGCGAGCAGCGGATCGTTCCAGGGCACCACGGAGATGACCACGAAAATCGACAACAGGTAGAACACGCCGATGCGCCAAATCACCGAACGCGTGGCCTTGGCAATGTTCTGCGAGGGATTGTCGGATTCGGCGGCGGCGATGGTGACCGCTTCAGTACCAATGAAGCTGAACATGATGGTGATGAAAGCGCCGACTACCGCCGACAGGCCGTTGGGGGCAAATCCGCCATGCTCGGCCATCAGTCCGCTCAAGCCGCTGACTTCCCGATCGGGCACCCAGCCCATCAACACGGCAAAACCCACGCCGATGAAACCGATGATCGCCACCACCTTGGCCATGGCGAACCAGAATTCGAATTCGCCGTACTTGGAGACACTGAACAGATTGGTGATCACCAACGCAATGATCGACACCAGGGCGAACAGCCAGGCATCGATCTGGGGAAACCACTGGTTCAACACATGGCCGGCGGCCAGTGCTTCGATAGGGATCACCAGTACCCAGAACCACCAGTACAGCCAACCGATGGTGAAGCCTGCCCAACGACCTATTGCCTGGTCGGCATAGGTGGAGAACGAGCCTGTGTCCGGGTTGGCCACCGCCATTTCACCGAGCATACGCATGACCAGAACGACAAGCAGGCCTGAGAATAGGTAGGCCAGCAGGACGGCCGGGCCAGCAGCTGCAATGGCATGTCCTGAGCCAACGAATAAACCGGCGCCGATAATCCCGGCGATTGACAGCATTGTTACGTGACGAGGCTTGAAGCCCTGTGCCAATTGGCCATTCGAATCCTTGGAGCTCGGGCTAATCATCGGGTTTTTTTTCTCTGCTGATCGACATTTAAGCGAAGTGATGGGGGCAACGGATCATCATCGTTTCCTGCTGCCGCTTCCTGAAAGTGGCACCCTTCAAACGCTGCCGTACTTATCAAACCCATCGTCGCGATGTGGTTATTTCCATGAAAAGAGGCGCCACCTTACCCGGCTTGTCCGATAATTCAGTTACCTGTTCACGCCACCTCCTTGCCTGATATCGACACGTGCCTATTTAACGTTCACAGCGAAAACCAATCGGTCACGAATTGGCCAGGTGGAATCGTTTTGTTTTTTTGAGGATTCTGCTAAAGCAGCAACGAATGGGGATTGTCTGGAAGGTTTAAGCGGCCGAGAAGGTTTCGGGCCGAGGGCCGCGAGATCTCTGCGGGAAGAGCGGATTGGATGATTACTGCCTGTCGCGACCGGCTGAATCCATAGCCGTTTACTGTCGGTCAAGAAGGTCAGTTGGCGACCTTTTTCCTGTAGCGGCGCTTTCAGCTTGGTCGAGGGGTTACCAAATGGTTTTGTAACGGCTCTGAAAAGCAGCACCGATTCCCAAACCCCAGAAACGACAAAGCCCTGAATAATCAGGGCTTTGTCGTATAAAGATGGCGGAGGCGATGGGATTCGAACTCATGGACCTGTTACAGTCGACGGTTTTCAAGACCGTTGCCTTAAACCACTCGGCCACACCTCCGTTTGCGTTGCGGGCGCCATAATACCTGAATGAAACACACTGTCAAACTCTCTGCATAGCTTGTTACAGAGCGTCTGTTATGATCTTTGCGACTGAACGTTTCAAACCAACAGGAGTGTCGCCATGCGCGAACAGGATTACGCAGTTAATAACAGCGTGCAGGCTGAGCAGCTAGAGGTTAGCCGCGTCCTGCGCAACACATACGGCTTGCTCGCCCTGACCCTGGCTTTCAGCGGTGTGACAGCCTACGTTGCCCAGCAGATGCATGTTGGCTACCCGAACATTTTCGTGGTGCTGATCGGCTTCTACGGTCTTTTCTTCCTCACCAACAAACTCCGTGATTCGGCCTGGGGCCTGGTGTCGGCATTTGCCCTGACCGGTTTCATGGGTTTCCTGCTTGGCCCGATCCTCAACCGTTACCTGGGTATGCAGGGCGGCGCTGAAGTGGTCAGCTCGGCTTTCGCGATGACGGCGCTGGTGTTCGGCGGTCTGTCGGCGTATGTGCTGATTACCCGCAAGGACATGAGCTTCCTCGGTGGTTTCATCACGGCAGGCTTCTTTGTGCTGCTGGGTGCGACGCTGGCGAGCCTGTTCTTCCAGATCAGCGGCCTGCAACTGGCGATCAGCGCAGGTTTCGTGCTGTTCTCCTCGGTCTGCATTCTGTTCCAGACCAGCGCCATCATTCATGGCGGCGAGCGTAACTACATCATGGCTACCATCAGCCTGTATGTATCGATCTACAACCTGTTCGTCAGCCTGTTGCAGCTGTTCGGCATCATGAGCCGCGATGACTGATCCTCGGCCTTGAACTAAAAAACCCGCTCAGGCGGGTTTTTTATTACCACAAATCCAGGCCTACTCTGTAATGACGATGCTGCCGTCGGCTTGCTGGCGGTAGATGGTGTAGGGCAGCAGCAGTGTGTCCATCGCCCCGGACACGACCACGTCGAGCAGCACGATAGCGGGGGCGGGACCATGTACCTGCGCATCCCGGCCGTCTTCGAGGGGCGCGTTCAGGTAGCAGAAGTCGTAGGTCACGCCGCTGTAGATTCGCGGTACCGCGCCGCAGTAACTCTTTTGTTCCTTGAGACTTTTCGAGGCCACTTCGTCACTGCGCACAACCGTCTGAATCGTGCCGCAACCCGCCAACATCGTAGCCACCAGAAGCATTGCCTGAGTTTTCATGCCGTCAATCCTTCGCCGGAAACCATCAATCTACTTCAGTCTGAAATAAATATCACTCACGCCATGGGCGGCAACCGGCGCTTGACCGGGGTTTTCTTGACGATCGCCGTATTGGTTTCAGCGTGGGTGTTGAGTCGGTCGAGCAGGGTGTCCAGTTGTTCCATCGAGCGCACATGCAGGCGCGCGATGAAACAGTCGTCGCCGGTGACCTTGTCGCACTCGGTGAATTCGGGAATGGCCATGATTTGCCGCTCCACTTCCTGCAATTGCCCCGGCAACGGGCGAATACGCACGATGGCTTGGAGTTGATAGCCGAAGCATTTCGGGTCGATTTCAACGGTGTAGCCCTTGAGCACGCCTCGCTCTTCCAGGCGGCGCAGACGCTCGGCAACACTGGGGGAAGACAGGCCGCTGATTTGCGCCAGGGCCTTGAGCGAGCGTCGCGAGTCCTCCATCAGCGCCGTGATCAGCAGCTGGTCGATGTCATCGGTCATGGCAAAATCCTCTGTTAGGCATTTTTCCAAAAAGGCCTTGATAAAAAAGGCAGATCCCGAGTTTAGCCTGCTTTTTGCTCTGGAGTAGCCCCTGGGGGCATTGGCATACTTTGGTCACAAACACAGGAGTCTGATGATGGACAAAACCCTACGCCGCGGTTCGTTCGAAATGACGGCCGCCATGCTGATCTCCGGCACCATCGGCTGGTTCGTGCTGGTGTCCGGGCAACCGGTGCTGGATGTGGTGTTCTGGCGCTGCCTGTTCGGTGCTGGCACCTTGCTGCTCATTTGCGCGGCTTTCGGCTTTCTGCGCCCCGGCATTCTGACCCGCACCACGTTCCTGCTCGCAGTGCTCAGCGGTGTGGCGATCGTCGGCAACTGGGTGCTGTTGTTCGCGTCCTATTCCCGGGCGTCGATTGCCATCGGCACCGCCGTCTATAACGTCCAGCCTTTCATGCTGGTCGGGCTGGCGGCGCTGTTTCTCAATGAAAAGATCACTGCGCAGAAGCTGGCCTGGCTGGGCGTTTCGTTTCTCGGGATGCTGGCGATTGTCAGTGCCCATGGCAGCCAGGGCGAAAGCGGCAGCGATTACCTGACGGGCATTGCCTTGGCGTTGGGCGCGGCGTTTCTCTACGCAATTGCCGCGTTGATCATCAAGCGCCTGACTGGAACCCCACCGCATTTGATCGCGCTGATCCAGGTCAGCACAGGCGTGCTGTTGCTCGCGCCCTTCGCGAATCTTTCCGTATTGCCCCAGGCGCCAAGCGCGTGGGCCAGCCTGGTGACGCTGGGTATGGTGCACACCGGCGTGATGTATGTGTTGTTGTACGGCGCGATTCAAAAACTGCCGACGGCGTTGACGGGCGCGCTGTCCTTCATCTACCCGATCGCGGCGATTTTCGTCGACTGGTTTGCCTTCGGTCATCGCCTGGAGCCACTGCAATGGATTGGAGTCGCGGCGATTCTGTTGGCCGCTGCCGGCATGCAACAAGGCTGGTCGCTGAAGTTTCGGCGCACGGTGACGCCTTGAGTGCCAACCAGGGGCGTCAGATGTTCCAGCGCGGCGCGCTCTTGGCCAAGCGCTGGCGCATCTCCCCGACGTTGGCGGCCAGTTGTTGGGTCAGCAAACGATACCCGTCCAGCGTGTTGTAGACCGGCGCATCAAGGCTGACAAGCGGTACATCCACGGGGCGATTGAGCCGCTGGGCGGCGCCTGATTTCAACGCCCGGGCCATGCCGATCAATTGCACGCGAATTTGTCGATGCTCGGCTTTCAATGCCGTTTGCATCAGCGACATCGCCTCGAGGTCATTGGCATCCGGTCGGGTATTGCCGAGGATTTCCAGGGTGCTGACGCACATTCGCAGGTTGCGCTGAAGGGCATCGAGTTCGGTCATGGAAATCTTCACTTCCTTGGACACCGAGGGCATCAGTGAGCGAAGTTGCACCATCGCCGCGTTCAGGCGAGTCATGAGTTTGAGGTGTTCGTCGGCGGTGATGGCCTGGCCGTCAACGATGCGCCCGTAGACTTTCGCGCAATCACGTAGCGCATCGGCCAGGTTGTAGCGCCAGGAATAAACCGCGTACAGCGGCAGGGCAAAGGAAAACGCCAGGGCCAGGGCAATGCCGATCAGGATATCCACCCCGCGCCACAAGCCATCGGTGACCGGGTTGTCGCCGTGCCCCGCGACGATGAACACGGTAATCGCCGACAGCAGCGCCGTGTAACCACCCTTGCCGATGGCGTGATACGAGAAAAACCCGCAGACCACCGACATCGCGAAATAGGTCAGCCTGGGCATCCCCAGCCAGGCCTGTTGTGCCACCAACACCAGGCCGACACCGGCGCCGATCAAGGTGCCAATGGCGCGCTCGGCGGCTTTCTTGCCGATGTTGCCGTGGTGCTGCAAGCCGCCTATCACCACCAGCATGGTCACCGACGCCCACTCACCGTGGGGTAGATTGATGCCGGTGGTCAGCAGGATCGTCGCCAGCAACCCGAGCGACACCCGCACCGCATGGATCACCCGGGCATGGCGGTAGCGCCGGTACGGGTCCAGCAACGGACGCAGCAATCGGCGCAACAGCGGTGGCAATCGTTGGGCTCTGGATGTACTCAGGCTGGCTCTCCTCAGAAGATGTAGTCGGTGGTCAGGAAGCTCGAACTGCGGCCGCTGATGATCTCGCTGATCAGGTCTTTGTTGGTCTCCTGGAACTTGGTCGCCACCAGGGTGCGGATCGAAAACACCCGCAGTGCGTCATGGACCGACAAGGTGCCTTCGGCCGAGTTCTTGCGACCATTGAAGGGATAGGTGTCCGGGCCGCGCTGACACTGGGCATTGAGGTTGATGCGCCCGACCTGATTGGCGAAGGTGTCCACCAGCCGGCCAACCGCCACCGGGTTGGTGCCGAAGATGCTCAATTGCTGGCCAAAGTCCGACTCCAGCACGTAGTCGATCACGGTATCCAGATGACGGTAGGGCACGATGGGGATGACGGGGCCGAACTGTTCCTCCTGATAAACCCGCATCTGCGGCGTGACCGGGTACAGCACCGCCGGGTAGAAGAATGACGCACGAGCCTCGCCACCGTTGGGGTTGACTACCTTGGCGCCTTTGCTTTCGGCATCCGCCACCAGTGCATGCAGATAGTCGACCTTGCCCGATTCCGGCAGTGGCGTCAGGGCTACGCCACTTTCCCAGGGCATGCCGGGTTTGAGGTTGGCGAGCCTGGCATTGAATTTGTCGATGAAGGACTCGACCACGTCTTCGTGGACAAACAGGATCTTCAGAGCGGTGCAGCGCTGGCCATTGAATGACAGCGAACCGGTCACCGCTTCACTGACCGCGTTGTCCAGATCCACTTCCGGCAGGACGATGCCCGGGTTTTTCGCATCCAGGCCCAGCGCCGCGCGCAAGCGGTGGGGTCTCGGATGGAGTTTTTTCAGGTCACTGGCGGCCTTGTTGGTGCCGATGAAGGCAAAGATGTCGATCTTGCCGCTGGCCATCAACGCACTGACCGTCTCGCGGCCGCTGCCGTAGATGACGTTGATCACCCCGGTCGGAAAGCTGTCGCGGAAGGCCTCCAGCAGCGGGCGAATCAGCAGCACGCCGAGCTTGGCCGGCTTGAACACCACGGTGTTGCCCATGATCAGCGCCGGGATCAGCGTGGTGAAGGTTTCGTTCAACGGATAGTTGTAAGGCCCCATGCACAGGGCCACGCCCATCGGTACGCGACGGATCTGGCCGAGGGTGTCCTGTTCCAGTTCGAAACGGCTGGAGCGGCGGTCGAGTTCCTTCAGGGCGTTGATGGTGTCGACGATGTAGTCGCAGGTGCGGTCGAACTCCTTTTCCGAGTCCTTGAGGTTCTTGCCGATTTCCCACATCAGCAACTTGACCACGGCGTCGCGCTGCTCGCGCATGCGCCCGAGGAAGGTTTCGACGTGCTGGATGCGTTCGGCCACGCGCATGGTCGGCCACAGGCCCTGGCCACGGTCATAGGCGCGGACTGCAGCGTCGAGGGCGGTCAAGGCGGTGTCGGCATCCAGCAGCGGTGTGCTGCCGAGGATCACCTGTTCATCGCCATTCGGGCCTGCCAGGTACACCGGGCTGCGGACCAGGGCCAGCGGCCCGTTCCAGGTTCTGAGTTGGCCATCGACCAAGTACTCGCGCTGCTCGGTCTGGCCGTCAAGGCGGTACTTTTCCGGGATCTCGGCGGGGCTAGGGAACAGGTTCTGCAGATTATTGGCTGTGGTCATGTCGCTACCCCTCTGGATTGGCTGATGCACTGATGAATCGTTTTAGCAGACCTCAGCAACGCTTGTCATGACTCATCTCAGGGTTTTGCCGAACAGCATGATGTCGGGGACTTGTCGGTGCCTTGCGTCATGGCCTCAGAAGCGCCCCTTGTTGGCCCCCAATGCCCTCAACCTGCCCGCGCAGGGTGCCTTAATGTTGACTCTCCTTGATCACAACAAAAAAGTGCACCCGGCCGGCCGGGCAGCCATTGAGAGGACAGCCATGCGGGCAAGCCGATTAACTGAAAAGCCTAGCCTTTGTTTGGCCTTGGTGGGCTGTGTCTTTGCGGCGTTGCTTGCAGGGTGCGGCAAAGAGCCGAACAACCCGCCGACCCGCAGCGAAGCAGGTGCCGCGAGGCCCGCCGACGCGGAACTCGCGCAGGTCTACGACAACAGCTGCAAGCTTTGCCATGCCAATCCGGCGGCCGGGGCGCCGCTGACCGGCGATATCAAGGCCTGGCAACCACGGGTGTTACAGGGCGCCGACACGCTGCTCGATCACGCGATCAACGGTTACAACGGCATGCCGCCGATGGGGATGTGCATGCAGTGTTCGCAAGAACAGTTCCTGGCGCTGATTGCCTTTATGTCCGGCCAGCAAATCCAATAACAAGAACGGCAGGGTGCGATTCATGACGATGGACCTGACACGGCGTCAGTTGTTGCAACGGGCGAGCGTCATTGGCGCCTTTACCGCGCTCGGCTCAACGCCGGCAGTGGCCGAGCTGCTGCGCGCGCCACGCCTGATTCCCTGGCGCAATTGGTCGGGAGGCCAGAGTTGCCTGCCGGCTGCGCGGTTGGCGCCCAAGAACCTGGATGAGTTGACGCAAGTGGTGCGCCAGGCCCCCGGCAAGATTCGTCCGGTGGGCTCGGCGCATTCCTTCAGTGCGCTGGTGCCCACCGACGGCACCTTGCTGTCGCTGAGCTATTTCACGGGTTTGCTCGATCACGATCGGCAAACGCTGCAGGCCGAGTTCGCCGCCGGCACGCCGATGTCACGTATGGGCACGCCGCTCAAGGACATCGGCCAGGCCCTGCAAAACATGGCTGACATCGATTACCAGACCCTTGCCGGCGCGATCTCGACCTCGACCCACGGCACCGGCAAAGACTTTCAATCGTATTCGGCGCATGTCTGCGGCTTGCAGTTGGTGGCCGCCAACGGCGACGTGCTCGACTGCGATGCCAGCCGCCATCCTGAAGTGTTCAGTGCCGCGAGGGTGTCCTTGGGCGCGTTGGGTGTGGCCACCAGGGTACGCCTGCAAAACCGCCCGGCGTATCGATTGCGGGAGCGCCAATGGATCGCTAAAACCGAAGAGTTACTGGAAGACCTGGACAAGAACACCCGGGAAAACCAGCACTGGGAAATGCTCGTGGTGACCCATTCCGACTACGCCTTGTCGATCGCCCTGAACGAAACCGGCGACCCGGCTACACCACCGGTCCCGGCTGATGAGGAGGGCGGCAACGAGTTTGTCACGCTGATCGAGAAGATCGACAAATACGCCAGCGACTTCCCGGACCTGCGTCGCACGATGCTCAATAACTTGCGCCACCTGGCCAGTTTCGATGACCGGGTGGGTGACTCGTTCGACATCTATGCCAACGTGCGCACGGTACGTTTCAATGAAATGGAATACTCCGTGCCAGCCGAATACGGCCCAGCCTGTTTGCGCGAGATCCTCAAATTGGTCCAGGACAAGGACCTGCGCACCTGGTTTCCGATCGAGTACCGTTACGTCAAGGCCGACGACATTCCCCTGAGCATGTTCGAAGGTCGCGACAGCTGTTCGATCTCGGTCCACCAGCATTACCAGATGGATCATCACAATTTCTTCGCCGCCATCGAGCCGATTTTCTGGAAGTACAACGGCCGGCCGCACTGGGGCAAGTTGCACACGCTGAATGCAAAAAACCTGCAGCCGCTGTACCCGCGCTGGCAGGAATTCATCCAGGTGCGGCAGGCGCTCGACCCCAGCGGCAAATTTCTCAACGCGCACTTGTCATCCATTCTGGGGGTGAGCTGATGGCCGTCAATCGCCGCAATTTCTTGCTCGGCACCGCCGGTGTCGGCGCCTTGTTGGTGGGTGTCGGGGCGTGGCTGCGGCCGGGTGACCGAGGCGCGCCGTACAGCGATTACTTCCTTGCGCTGAACCGCGAACTCAAGGACCACGGGCCGATGCGACCGGTGATGCTGATCGACCTTGATCGGCTGGATCACAACATCGATGTGGTGATGCAATCGGTCAAGCGCGCCGGCAAGCACCTGCGCCTGGTGGAAAAGTCACTGCCGGCACCGGGGCTTCTGGCCTACATCGCCCAGCGCGCCGGTACGCAACGGCTGATGTCGTTTCACCAACCGTTTCTCAATCATGACGCGGTGCAGTTTGCCGAGGCCGATATTCTGCTGGGCAAGCCGCTGCCGGTGCGTTCGGCCGAGTTGTTCTATCAGTCGCACAAGGGTTCTTTCGACCCTTCGAAGCAATTGCAATGGTTGCTCGATACGCCGCAACGCTTGCAGCAATACCTCGCCCTGGCTCAAGGGCTGGGCACGCGAATACGGGTGAACATCGAACTGGATGTCGGGCTGCATCGCGGTGGCGTCAGCGACCTTGGCGTACTCGGGCAGATGCTGGCGCTGATCGGCCAGCACCCGCAGCACCTGGAATTCGCCGGG
Organism: Pseudomonas sp. BF-B-30; assembly: GCF_019956305.1. NCBI lineage: Bacteria > Pseudomonadati > Pseudomonadota > Gammaproteobacteria > Pseudomonadales > Pseudomonadaceae > Pseudomonas > Pseudomonas sp. BF-B-30. The sequence goes on from NZ_JAHBDG010000054.1 coordinate 11,631, forward strand.
TACATGGGCTACGACCCGTTCGTGGGCATGGGCGTGCCGGGGATCCTGGGCTCGCCCGAGGAGCTGTTCGCCACGGTGATGGTGATCTACAACCGCTGCGTCGATTTCACCCGTCAGCACTACCCCGGTCTGTGGCGCGAAGGGCTGACCCTCAATACGGCCGGCAGCCCGAGCTATCGCATGCATGAACACGAACAGCTCAGCAGCGAAGTGTCGGTGGGGACGGGGCTGCTCAAGCCCACTCATTATGATTTGCCGTCACTGGCGGAGCATGTGCCGGCCGCTTTTATCGCCACGCCGGTGCTGAAAAGCACCGGGGCTGTAAACATCCCGGCGCTGGATGGCAAGTCCAGGCTGTTTTCCTGGTGGGACACCAATCAGCGCGAGACGTATTTCATCTATGGCGGTAACTGGATGGCGGAGTTCGAATCGCCAGCGGGGTTGCAGAGCAATGGCGTGTATGGCCGCAGCTCGAACCAGGAAATGGTCAATGGTTCGGCGGCGGTGGGGCTGACGGTTGAGGACCAGGTGTTCTTGCGGCCTGCCCAGACGGAGTCGGTGTTGTTGCAGTTCGGGGATTTGCTGGCGGTTCGGGGTGGGCGGATTGTGGATAGCTGGCCGGTGTATTCCTGATGTTTTTTGGGTGATTGTTCCGACGCCTTCGCGAGCAAGCCCGCTCCCACAGGGGAATGCATTCCAAATGTGGGAGCGGGCTTGCTCGCGAAGGCGTCAGTTCAGTCAGAACGCATAGGGAATGCTGACCTTGGCCCAAAGCATTTCCCCTTCAGGCCGGTTTTCCACGTCGAACTCCTTGGCCCAGCGAATCTCCGCGCTGGCGTATTTGAGAAAGGTCCAGTGCAGCGCCGGACCAATGGCAAACACCTGGCCGCGCACCCCGTCGTTCACGTCCTGGCCATTGAACTGCACGGTGTGGCCGAACTGTTTGTCGTCGGTGGTTTGCTTGAGATAGTAGCCGTTCAATCCGAGCATCAGGTCGTCGGTGATCTTGAAACTGGCGGAATAATCGAAGTGGAAAATCTGCCCCGACTTGTAGTCGGTGTCCTTGTTTTTCTCGTTGAAACTGTAGGTGGTCTTCATCGACACCTCGGTTCTGTCCGTCGGCAGCCAGGTGAAGGAGAACAACGGTTTGTAGGTGTAGAAGTTGTTGCTGGTGTTGGCCAGGCGGTCAACGCTGTACTCGCCGGTCGGCACGGTGATTTCGATGGCGGCGCCGAGGGTCAGGTTCGGGCCCATGTCCCAGAGGATGATCGGCGCGACCGTGGTGTCGCCCATGCCTTCGCGGGTGTCCTGCAAGCCGAACACCGAGACTTCCTGCTTGAGCCAGGGCTGCGCGATGTAGCCGGCCAGCCGGCCGCCAAACACGCGCACCGGGCTGAGGTAATCCAGGCGCGGAATGACCGCCGTGGACTCGATCTCGACGTTCGGCACCTTGCCGCCGAGCGAGCTGATATTGAGCTTCGTGGCTTTGTAGTGGTTGTAGTAGAGGTTGAACGCAACCATGTTGTCCGGAAGGCTGTCGGGCGAAAGCGGCAACACGAAAAAGCCGTCGGTGCCGGTGCCGATGTTGTCCACGCCAGTCTCGGTGGCCAGTGCCGGTTGCAGGGCGCAGACGCCGGCCAGGCCAATGACCGTCAGGGGGAGTGTCGTGCGGGTCGGGATCATGGGTGTACTCATTATTATTGTTGTCGGGCTGTCCGGCATCCATACGAGGGCCGCAACATAGAAATAAGCTGTCTGTGCCCTGCAAGGCAGGGTATTGGCGGCCATTTAGGGGGACTTCTGCGGACAGTCTTTGAGCCCTGTGCTAACTTCCTTCGACATAACCGGTTACAAAAATAAGAATGCAGCTCGACCCGGAATGTATAGCCCCATGCAAATGAAAGTGATCGATCCCACCTTTGAACTGGCGCTGGTGTCGCCGTTTCTCCTGCAGACCCTGGCCGAAGTCGCCGAGCAAAAAGGCATCCACCCCGAGAGCCTGTGCCGAGGGTTGGGCTTTACCTTTGAAGACCTGCAGGACCCGGCGCAGCGTATCTCCCATCGCCAGGCCGTGGCCATGATTCAACGCGCGCTCAAGGCCTTGCCCAATCAGGGGCTGGGCTTGTGGGTCGGCGCGCAGAATGTGCTCGGCACGCTGGGGTTGTTGGGGCATGTGTTGTCGCTGTGCAAGACCCTGCGCGATGCCTTCGAACTGGGCATTCGCCATCAACACACCTCTGGCGGCATTGTCGTGTCGAGTGTGGAGGAGGCGGGGGATCGGGTGTATATCGACGTTGAATGCCGCTTGCCGTTCGCCGACGTGCAGTTGTTCGCGGTCGAGGAGTTTTTCGCCAGCCTGCTGGTGTACGGCCGGGCGCTGGTCGGGGCGGATTTCAAGCCGACGGCCGTGGAGTTCGTGCATGCCGCGCCGGACTATCTCGGCGAATATTCGCGCCTGCTGGGGCCGGACGTGCGTTTCGGTTGCCTGCAAAACCGCATGGTGATCGATGCGCATTGGCTGGACGTTCAGTTGCCCAATCACCATTCTCTGGCCCTGCGCCAGGCCGTGAAATTGCTCGAACTGGAAGCCGCGCAGGTGCACCAGAAAATGGATCTGATCCAAGCGGTGGAACGGGCGATTGCCCGGGACCTGACCGAGGGCAGCCACATCGAGAAAATCGCCGGCGACCTGAACATGAGCAGCCGCACCTTGCGCCGCCGCCTCACCGAACACGCGCTGACCTTCGAAACGCTGCTGGAGCAAGTGCGCCAGGCCCGCACCATGAGCCTGCTGGCCAACCCGGACATGTCCATCGAACGCATCACCGAGGAAGTCGGCTACAGCGACGTGCGCAGCTTTCGCCGGGCTTTCAGGCGCTGGACCGGCAAGAGCCCGAGTGCGTTTCGCAACGAAAGCCCCGGCGTGGTTTGATCTTCTGTGGCGAGGGGGCTTGCCCCCGTTGGGTTGCGAAGCAGCCCCCAAAACCTGGCGACTCGGTATGACTGAAAATGCAGGGGAGCGCTACGCGCTCCAACGGGGGCAAGCCCCCTCGCCACAGAAGCCCCCTTTGCCACAGGTTCCTGGCCTCTGACGGCACACAAACCCTCGTACTCCGGTTAAACTCCATGCTCTTTTTCGAGGAGTTCATATGAGTCATTACCAGCCGGGCATTCTCGCCACCCCCGTTCCGCCTCAAGCTCGCCATATGTTCTTCGCCCTCGAATCCGTTGCTGCTCTACCGACCGCGCTCGATAACCTGCAAGGCCTGGTGGACGGCAAATCGGTGGTGGTCGGCTTCGGTGAATCCCTGGTCAAGGCGCTGGACGGGCAGATCGAAGGCCTGCGCACTTTCCCGGCACTGACTGGCGTCGGTGTCGACAATCCGTCGACCCAACACGCGCTCTGGTGCTGGCTGCACGGTGAAGATCGTGGTGAGTTGCTCAACCGCAGCAACGCCATCGAAGCGGCATTGGCCCCGGCGTTGCGCCTGGTGCAGATGAACGAAACCTTCCGCCACATGACCGGCCATGACCTGACCGGCTACGAAGATGGCACCGAGAACCCCCACGACGCAGCCGCCGTGACCGCCGCCCTGGTGGGTGAGGGCGCGGACGGCACGGTGGGTGGCAGCTTCGCCGCGATCCAGCAGTGGCAGCATGACTTGAAAGGTTTTCATGGGCTGTCGGCGGATGAAAAAGACAACATCATGGGTCGCCGCTTGAGCGATAACGAAGAGATCGACGACGCGCCGGTTTCCGCCCACGTCAAACGCACCGCCCAGGAAAGCTTTGCGCCTGAAGCCTTCGTGGTGCGCCGCTCGATGCCGTGGATCGAAGGTGACCGTGCCGGCCTGATGTTCCTGGCCTTCGGTTTTTCCCTTGACGCCTTCGAAGCCCAACTGCGCCGCATGAGTGGCCTGGAAGACGGCATCACCGACGGTCTGTACCGCATCAGCCGTCCGATCACCGGTGGCTACTACTGGTGCCCGCCGCTCAAGGACGGTCGACTGGACCTGCGCGCATTGCGCGTCGGCTGAGCCGCAAGGAGTGCCTATGAACCTGGTGCGCTGGGGCATGATCGGCTGTGGCAGTGTCGCTGAACGCAAAAGCGGGCCGGCCTTTTACAAGGCACCCGGATCGGCGTTGGTCGCGGTGATGGGCCGGCGCCTGGAAGCCGTCACCGACTACGCCACGCGCCACGGCATCGCTCGGGTCTACACCGATGCGCAGGCGCTGATCAACGATCCCGAGGTCGACGCGGTGTACATCGCCACGCCGCCCGACAGCCATCACGCCTATGCTTTGCAGGTGGCCGCCGCGGGCAAGCATTGCTGCGTGGAAAAACCGATGGCGCTGAATGCCGGGCAAAGCCGTGAAATGCAGCAGGTGTTTGCCGATGCCGGGTTGCACCTGTTCGTGTCCTATTACCGACGTTCGCTGCCACGCTTCCGGCAAGTGCGGCAATGGCTGGAAGAGGGGCGGATCGGCGAGGTCCGGCACCTGAGCTGGACCCTCACCAAAGCCCCGTCGGCAGCGGACCGGAGCGGCACCGATAACTGGCGCACCGACCCGGCAATTGCCGGTGGAGGTTACTTCGCCGATCTGGCCAGCCATGGCCTGGACCTGTTTCAGTACCTTCTCGGCGATATCGTCGAAGTCGCCGGATTCACTGCGCGGCAGGCTGGTTTGTACGCGGCCGAAGATGCCGTCAGCGCCACTTGGCGGTTTGCCAGCGGGGCACTGGGCATGGGCTGCTGGAACTTCGTTGCAGACCGTCGCGAAGACCGGGTCGAAGTGATTGGCAGCGAAGGCCGGATCACTTTTTCAGTGTTCGATGAACACCCGGTCGAGCTGCACGCTGATGAACACCTCAGCCTGACCATCGAGCATCACGCACATATCCAATGGCACCACGTATTGGGTATGAATGCGCATATTCGTGGCGAGACGCAGCACCCCGCCGTGGCCGAGCAGGCGCTGAAGACCGATTGGGTGATGGACCAGATTCTCAAGCGCCACTGATTCTTCAGATCACACATAACCCCCTGTGGGAGCGGGCTTGCTCGCGAATGCGGTTCAACATTCAACATCTGAGTTGACTGACACACCGCCTTCGCGAGCTAGCCCGCTCCCACATTTGTTCTTGCTCCGCACTTCTAACCTTATGCG